>CAZOYV010000049.1:0-11399 GCA_964584075.1 uncultured Rickettsiales bacterium
GCCCGCCCCCCCCGCCGAGCCCGCCCCGGCCCCGCGGCCGGCGGTCACCGACTCGGTGTTCACCACCCCCGGGGCGACGTCCAGCGCTGCCCGCGACCCCGACGGTCCGTCGCCGGCCGGCGGCAAGGGTCCCGCCCCGGTCACGACCTCGGCCGCCAAGAGAGCACGCCCGGAAAAGAAGCCGGGCTTCGTGCGCCGGGTGCTGTTCGGCAAGTGGACCCGCCGCCTGGTGGCGGCGACGCTGCTGCTGATCGTGGCCGGCGTCGGCACCGGCATCTACCTCGTCTGGTACCACTCCCGGGACCTGCCCTCGGTGGAGGCGCTGCGCGACTACCGTCCCCCGATCGTGACCCAGATCTACTCGGCGGACGGCCGGCTGGTCGGCGAGGTCTACGAGAAGCAGCGCTACGTGGTGCCCTACGCCCAGATCCCCGACCACCTGGTCCACGCCTTCGTGGCCGCCGAGGACGCCCAGTTCTTCGAGCACCACGGCATCGACTACATGGGCATCCTGCGGGCGCTGATCCGCAACCTCGAGGCCGGGGAGTTCAGCCAGGGCGGCTCGACGATCACCCAGCAGGTGGCGCGCTCGTTCCTGCTCACCCGCGAGAAGAAGATCAGCCGCAAGATCAAGGAGGCGATCCTCGCCTACCGGATCGAGAAGAACTTCAGCAAGGAGTACATCCTCTACCTCTACCTCAACCAGATCTTCCTGGGACACGGGGCCTACGGGGTGGAGGCCGCCTCCGAGCTGTACTTCGGCAAGCACGTCGAGGATCTGACGCTCCCCGAGGCCGCGATCATCGCCGGGCTGCCCCAGGCGCCGTCGCGCTACTCGCCGAACAACAACTACGAGCGGGCCAAGAACCGCCAGCGCTACGTGCTCGACCAGATGGCCGAGGTGGGCTACATCACCCAGGAGGAGGCGGACGCGGCCTACGCCGAGGAGCTCGTCTTCCAGCGCAAGCGCGACAAGAGCCACGACGTCGGGCCGTACTTCGTCGAGCACGTGCGGCGCTACCTGGTCGATCAGTACGGCCACGACGTGGTCTACCGCGAGGGGCTGACGGTCTACACCACGATGGACTCCGAGCTGCAGCTCGTGGCCCACGACGCCCTGCGCAAGGGGGTGCGCGAGGTCGACCACCGCGTCGGGCTGACCGACGAGTGGGGCCACGTCGAGGGCGCGGCGGTGGCCGACGAGCTGGCCAAGATCGATCTGGAGCGCTACATCGCGACCTTGCCCTACGACCCCAGCACCGAGGCGCCCACCAGCGTCCCGCCGGGCGAGCTCCCACCGCTCGTCGAGGACGAGCTGACCCGCGGCGTGGTCTCCGAGGTCCACGACAAGTACGTGTGGGTCGACGTCGGCAGCCACCGCGGGATCCTGCACCACGCCGACGGCAAGTGGGCCTACGAGCCGATGGAGAACGTCCACCTCAAGTGGCGCCAGATCGAGTCGATGCGCGGCGTCTACGAGGTGGGCGACGTGATCCAGGTGCGGGTGGTCAACCCCGACGAGAGCTGGAAGAAGACGCTCGGCAAGGACGTCCAGCACCCGCGCCTGGCGCTGGACCAGGAGCCCCAGGTCGAGGGCGCGATGATCAGCATGCGGCTCCACGACGGCGCGGTGCTGGCGATGGTCGGCGGCTACGACTTCCACAAGTCGGAGTTCGACCGCGCGACCCAGGCCAAGCGCCAGGTGGGCTCGACGTTCAAGCCGTTCGTCTACGCCGCCGCCCTGGACTGCAACCGCCACACCGACGGCAAGTGCGGCCCCGACGAGGAGGGCCTCTCGTACACGCCGTCGTCGATCATCGTCGACAGCCCGATCGTCGGCTTCAAGCCCAAGGCCGGCGGCGGCACGGCGACGTGGAAGCCGGCCAACGCCGGCGGGGACTTCCTGGGCGACACCACGCTGCGCCGCGGGATGATCCTCAGCCGCAACATCGTCACGCTCAAGATCGCCCAGGCGATGGGGATCGAGTACCTGTACGACTACGTGCAGCGGTTCGGCTTCGACACCGAGCTGGAGCCCAACCTGTCGATGGCGCTGGGCACCGCCTGCCTGTCGCTGGAGGAGATGGTCCGGGCCTACTCCGTGTTCGCCAAGCTCGGCGACCGCCAGTCCCCGTACTACGTCCGCCAGGTGCTGGACCGCGACGGCCAGGTGCTCGAGGAGCGGACCCACGGCGAGCAGGCCTCCGAGGTGATGGACGAGGTCACCGCCTACCAGATGGTCCGGCTGATGCGCGACGTGGTGGGCTCCGGGACGGCGACCAAGGCGCTGGTCCTCGGCGTCCCGCTGCAGGGCAAGACCGGCACGACCAACGACTACAAGGACGCCTGGTTCATGGGCTACAACGCCCAGGTCGTGACCGGGGTGTGGATCGGCTACGACGACTTCAACCGCAGCCTCGGCCGCGGCCAGTACGGCGCCGACTGCGCGCTGCCGATCTGGATCGACTACATGCGCGCGGCGCTGGAGAAGTACCCCGAGACCGAGTTCGTCAAGCCCAGCGGGGTCGAGTTCGTCCGCGTCGAGCCGACCACCGGGCTGCTGATCGGTGACGAGATGACCGCCGGCATCTCGGTGGCGTTCCGCAAGGGCACCGCCCCCACCGCCTACGCCTACCAGGAGGGCGAGGTCGACTCCTCGGACTTCCTGACCAGCGACGGCGGCCTGTAGCCGCCCCGGACTTGACGACCGCGGCCCGGCGGTCCATACCTGCACGTCATGACGCGCTCCGTACCGATCCTGCTGCTGCTCCTCGGCCTCGCGCTGGCCGCCTGCGGGGAGGACGACGACGCCTACTCGCGCAAGCTGTGCGACCCCGTCGCCGGGGCCGTCGAGCCCGCCTCGGGTCCCGCCAGCGGGGGCTACGAGGTGGTCCTTGACGGGCGGTACATCGCCAGCGGCTACGGGTTGCTCGACACCGCCGTGCGGGTCGGTGGCGCCGACGCGCCGGTCACCGCGGTCGACGCCTGGGGCTGCGACGCCTGCGACGCGTGCCTCGAGGAGGCCGACTACTGCGTCGAGTGCTGGCAGGTCTGCGACGGCCTCGACGGCTACGGCGACCACGAGGCCGAGGAGTGCTTCGAGGAGATCTGGATCGAGATCCCGCCGGGGGAGCCCGGGCAGGTCGCGATCGCGGTGTTCAACGGGCACGGGGCGACCCAGGACTACGTGTTCACCTACCTCGGGTACTGCGAGGACGGCGAGGACAACGACGGCGACGGGCTGACCGACGGGGACGACCCCGGCTGCAGCGCCACCGGCGGCGCCGGGGAGACCGGCATCTGCGAGAACGGTGAGGACGACGACGGCGACGGCTGGATCGATCTGGACGACCCCGGCTGCGGGGGCGAGGCCAGCGGCGACGCCGAGCTGCTGCCGTATGGCAGTGCCTGCAACAACGGCGTCGACGACGACGTCGACGGCTTCGTGGACCGCGAGGACCCGGACTGCGACGACGGCTACGACGAGTCCGAGTTCCCCGAAGAGTGACCCGCGCTACAGCTTGAACAGGTCCTTGAGCTTCTCCTTGGCGCGATCGGCCTCGTTGTCGCGGTCGCGCTCCCCCTCCTTGAACCGGAACTCGTTGCAGAAGTTGGCGCGGTCCTTGTCCTTGACCTCGAACGCGGTGTTCTCGGTGCACTCGTTGTAGGCGCTGCGATCGTAGAACACGCACGCCAGGCAGACGTGCAGGTCGGCGCCACACCACGGGCACTGCTCGCTGCGCAGGATGCGGGTGTCGAAGGGCAGCTCCTTGCCGCACTTCCAGCAGAACTTGTTCGTGGACAGCTCGCTCATGCGGGGGAGTATAGGTTCGCCGGCCGTGTCCATCAACGCGCGGGCACGAGCCGCAGCGCGTAGCCGTGGACCGGGTCCTGCAGCACGCAGCGCCCGCCGGCGTCGCAGACGTAGTCGGCGAGCAGCGCCTGGCCGCGCAGCAGCTCGCCGCGCGTCCGCGTGCCGGCCTCCAGATCGAGCCAGATGCGCCACGTCAGGCCCTCGTCGGGGCCGTTGGCCGGGCAGTCGATCGCCACGCCGTTGCTGCCCTGCCAGACCGCCCCGGAGGCGCAGTCGCCCAGCAGCCACAGCGACAGCAGGCGCGCGAAGCGCCCCAGGTCCAGCGCCCGCCTCAGCGTCGCCGCCTCGCTGGTGATCTCGGCCCCGTCCGCGCTGCGGCGGACCTCGACGAGGGTCACCCCGAACGGGGCGGTCAGCTCCGCGGTGAACGCGTCGGGCGGGGTCACGCCGAAGTAGCCCACGGCGACCTGCACCTGGCCGCGGGCCTCGATCGCGATCTGGGCCTGGCGCTCGGAGGGCAGCGGGTGCGCCGCGAGGACGTCGCGGACCCGCTCGGTGAGCGCCGCGTCGGCCGGCTGCACGTCGCGCAGCTGCGAGCGCAGCCCGGTGCACCCGGGGAGCGCGACGAGGGCGAGGGCCAGCGCGACGGCGGCGGGCCACGGTGGTCTTGCGCAACGTTCCACGGTTCGCCAATGTAGAGGCCCTCATGTCCGAGCTCAAGCCCGCCGCGACGATCCGTGCCGGCCTGGTCCTGGGGGCGATCAGCGGCCTGCTGCTGTTCGTCGCCGAGCGCCTGCTCGCCGCCCGGGTCCACCTGGCGGCCCAGCCCGGCGGGCGCGGCCTCGACGGGTGGCTGCTGGCGACGGCGGCGATCTACCTCGGCTTCGGCCTCGCCGCGGGCGGGCTGGCGCTGCTGGTGCCCGCGGTGCGCCGGCGACCGTGGCTGCTGCCCCACGCCGTGACCCTGCTCGCCGCCGCGGGCGCCGTCGCGCTGCTGCCCAACTGGTACGGCGTGCTGCCCGCCGCGGCCCTGGCCGCGCTGGGGGCCGACCTGCTGTGGTTCGCCGCCCGCGGCCGACCCTGGCGGTGGGCCGCGGCGCTGGGCGGGGTGGCGGCGGTCGCCGCGCTGCTGTGCGTGCTGCACCCGCGTGGCACCGCGTCGCCGCCGCCGCCCACCGCCGGGATCGCGCCCCCGGACGCACCCGACCTGGCGGTGGTGGTGCTCGACACGGTGCGCCGGGATCGCGTCTCGGCCTACGGCCACGAGCGCCCCACCACGCCGGCGCTGGACGGCCTGGCCGCCGACGGCGCGCGCCTCGAGCGGGCCTACTCGTCCTCGCCGTGGAGCTTGCCGGCCCACGCCACGCTGTTCACCGGCCGCAGCCCCGGCGCCCACGGGGCGCACTACGAGCACCCGGTGCTGGACCACGCGGTGCCGACCCTCGCCGGCGTCCTGGCCGAGCACGGCTACGAGACCGCGGGCGTCAGCGGCAACCCGTGGCTCAGCCCCGACAACGGCACCGCGCGGGGGTTCCAGCGCTGGCACGACAGCACCCCGGTGCGCGACGTGGCGCGCTGCTTCGTGCTGCGCTGGATGTGGGCCGACCGCCGCGCCCGCAGCAAGGGCGGCGAGGAGACCGTGGCGCGGGTCCGCGCGGAGCTCTCCGCGCGCGGCGCCGGCGATCCCCCGCTGCTGCTGTTCGTCAACCTCTACGAGGCGCACAGCCCCTACGACGCCGTCCCCGCGGACTGCGGCGGGGCGTTCCTGCCCGCGGACGCCGGCCGCCGCGAGGTGCGCCACCTCAGCACGCGCCTCGAGCTGGCCCAGACCGCCGGCACGAGCTACCTCCCCGAGGGGCGCGACCGGGCCCTCGCCGACGCGCTCTACGACGGCGCCGTGCACTGCGCCGATCGCCACCTCGGCGCCGTCCTCGAGGCGATCCGGGCCAGCGGCCGGCCGACGGTCACGGTGGTCCTCTCCGACCACGGCGAGTCCCTCGGCGAGCACGACCTGGTCGGGCACCACTTCGGGCTCTGGGAGCCGCTGATCCACGTCCCGATGGTGGTCCACTTCCCCGGGGAGATCCCGGCCGGTACCGTCGTCGAGACCCCCGTCCGCGGGATCGACCTGATGCCCACGCTGCTGGACTACGCCGGCGTCCCGCCCGACCGGAGGCCCGCCGTCGAGGGCCGCAGCGTGCGGGCGCAGCTCGCCGGCGGGGGCCCGCCCGACGACGACGTCGAGGTCTTCGCCGAGCACTTCACCCCGGTGTTCGTCCTCGAGGCGTTCCGCTTCGCGCGGCCCGCAGGCAGCTTCGCCGAGGTCGATCGCCGGCGCCGGACGGTCCTGCACGACGAGCTGCGCTACGAGCTCGACTCCCGCGGCGAGGAGCACCTCTACGACCTCGTCGCCGACCCCGGGGAACATCGCGATCTGCTGCGAACCGGCGACATCGAGCCGACCCCCGCCGCGGCACTGCGGCTGCGGCTGCAGGGCTGGGAGCGGCGCACCGGCGGGGCGTGGGGGCTCGAGCCGGGGGGGGTGCCCGAGACCGACCTGGACGAGGCCACGATCGCCCGCCTCCGCGAGCTGGGCTACCTGCATTGAGGTCGCGTGAGACCGCTGAGACCGCCGAGAGCGCAGGGGGAATCCACTCGAACCTCCCCTCCGCGCTCTCTGCGTGCTCTGCGGTTCGATCAAACCTTGCGATCCCGAATCGATCTTCGTATATTGGTCCAACCAGTTGACCAATGAGGTCCCGATGTCACGACACGAGCACCCCGACGCCCTCGCCGCCCGCCTCGACTCCCCCCACGGCATCTCCGCCGAGGAGCTGACCGAGGCCCTCGACGAGCTGGACTACCCCGCGCGGCTGGCCTTCGTTCGCAGCCTCGGCCACCGGCGCCAGCAGACGCTCTGGGACCTGGTGGAGGGGCACATCGAGGGTAGCCTCGACCAGATCGTCCCCCCCGACCTGGAGCCGGGCCGCACCCAGGTGTGGGATGGCAAGAACTCGATGGTGATGTTCAACATCTTCCAGAAGCGCTTCACCCGGCCTTCCGGTCAGGACGACGTGGTGTGGGGCTACAACGAGCAGTTCTGGCGCTGGTTCACCGGCCCGGGCTACTTCGTCGGGCGCGAGGAGCAGGACCGCGGGATCCTCTACCTCGACTACAAGGTCCAGCCCCCCTACGCCCCCCCGGGCTGGCCCCCGGTCAAGGACAACCGCGGCTTCCCGCGCGGCCTGGTCTACGGCTACGACGACGAGGTCCGCCCCGTGTCGCGCCACGTGCTGATCGGCACGCCGACGTCGATGACCGCGGCCGGCAAGCAGTACTTCGTCATCACCCGCGGGGCCACGATCTAGCAGCTCGTCGCAGACTGCCACGCGCCGCCCGCATCCCCGCCGGCACGCCGATCAGCGCGGTGAACAGCGCGCCGCCGACCCCGAAGATCACCACCATCCCCATGCTCGCCATCGCCGGGTTGCGCGCGACGATCATCGTGCCCAGCCCGATCAGGGTGGTCACCGCCGACATCAGCACGCCGGTGCCGGTGGTGCCCAGCGTGGTGGCCACCGCGTCCCTCCCGCGCTGCGCCCGCATCCGGTCGACGACGAACACCCCGTAGTCCATCGCGACCCCCAGCGTGATCGCCACCCCGCAGACGTTCATCATGTTCAGCGGGACCTTCAGCAACGCCAGCGCGCCGGCGGTGTACACGAAGCTGATCGTGCACGGCAGCAGGGTCAGCAGCACCGGGCCGGGGCGCCGGTAGTAGAGCAGCAGCACGACGCACAGCAGCGCCAGGCACACCCCGCCGAGCCGGGCCAGGTCGACCTTGGCCTTCTTGACCAGCTGGGCGGCCATGTCCGGGAAGCTGATCAGCAGGGTGCCCGGGACCTGGTCCTCGATGGCGGCCTGGACCTCGGGCGGGAACGCGTTGAGGTCCAGCCCCTGGGCCCGGTCGTCGGCGTAGCTGCCGGTGTCGGCGTCCACCAGCGACAGGATCTGGGTCACCTCGTCGGTGACCACCAGGCGGCGGTCGAGGATCATGCCCACCGCGGTGTCGCGCAGGTCGTCCAGCGTCAGCGGCGCCACCTCGCCGGCCTCCACCGCCCGCAGCTCCTCGGCGAACGGCGCGAAGTAGCCGTCGACGAACCCGCGGGCCGCGGCCCCCCGCTCCACCTCCGCGATCAGCGTCTCGGCCCCGCGCTGGAGCGCCGCCGCGCGGCGCGCCTCCTGCGTCGCGGCCGAGGGCAGCACCCCGGCGGTGGTCGAGAAGCTCGCCAGCTGGCCGGCGTCGAGGGCCTCCTGCAGCACCTCGTCGAGGCGGTCGTTGCGCCGCAGCGCCTCCTGCAGCGTGGGCGCCTCGACCACCACCATCGCCCCGGAGCCGGCCGCCCCGAACGCCTCGGCGAAGCGGCGGTCGTCCTCCACGACGTGGTCCGGCTGGTGGTCCAGGTTGCGGATGTCGCCGTCGAACCGGATGTCCTTGGCCGCCACCGCCAGCGCCGCGGTGATCGCCAGCCAGGCCAGCAGGAACGGCCACGGGCGGCGGTCGATCGCGGCCCCCAGCCGGCCCAGCACGAGCCCCAGCCCCGCGGCCAGGTTGCCGCGGGTCCCCTCCCCGGCCCGTGGCTCGCGGCGGCGGCCCCCGAAGCGGCGGAACGCCAGCGGCGCGACCACCGCGCACAGCACGAACGCGGTGGCGATCCCGCCGACGGCCATCGTCGACATGTCGCGCAGCACCTTGGTGTCGCCGATGATCAGCGTGCCGAACCCGATCAGCGTGGTCAGGCAGCCCATCGTCATGCTCGGCGCGACCTCGCGCAGCGCCCGGCGGATCGCCTCGACGCGCGGGTGCTCGGCCTCGAGCTGGCGGATCCGGGTGAACAGGTGGATCGAGTAGTCGACGGTGATGCCCAGCATCGCCGCGCCGAACCCCATCGACAGCCCGTGGACGCCCTGGTTGCTCAGCCCCAGCAGCGCGATCCCGGAGGCGACCCCGAGCAGCGGGGGGGTGAACGCCAGCGCCATCACGCGCACGTCGCGGAAGAACACCAGGAAGATCAGGAAGATCCCCACCGTGGTGGCGCCCAGCGCGCGGAACACGTCGGTCTTGACGATCTCGGCGCTGGCCTCGCTGTAGATCGGGCCGCCGGTGGCGGTCACGGTCAGCGCCGCGAACCGCGGCTCGGCGGTCACGCGGGCGAAGATCTCCCGCGTCGCGGCGAGCATCTCGCCCACCGCCGCGATGTCGAGACCCTCCCCGTGGGGTTCGGCGATCACCATCGCGTGGCGGCGGTCGTAGCTCAGCAGGTGGCCGTGGTACAGCTCGACGGTGTACTGGTGCTGGCCGGCCAGCACCGACTCCAGCGTCGCCATCCCGAACCCCAGCGGATCGCGGCGGACCATGTCCTCGGTGAAGCTCGCCTGGGGTCCCAGCAGCTGGGCCATCGAGCGCTGCAGCCCCTGCTCGATGCCCTCGGGCGAGGTCCGCTGGCGGGCCTGCTCGGCGGGCAGCAACTGGTAGCGCCGCGGGAAGATCGCCTCGTACAGCCGCGCCTGCTCGTCCAGCGGGACCTGGTAGACCACGTGCTTGAACCGCCCGCTGGCCTCCAGCTCGCCGCACAGCGTGTCGACCAGCTCGACGAGCAGGTCGGGGTCGGGCTCCGCGCGGGGGTCCTCGACGTGGATCAGCAGCGCCGCGGTCAGCCGGAAGTTCTTGAGCACCGACAGCATCCGGTCGCGCTCGGGGCCCTCCGGCATCGCGTCGGTCATCTCGTTGTCGATGCGGAACTGGGAGATCCCGCCGCCCGCGACGCCGAGCAGCACCAGCACCAGCAGCACGGCCCACACCGGGTGGGCGGCCAGCCGCTCGTGGAGCTCGACGTACAGGCCCCCGAGGGTCGATCGATCGGGCGTGCGCAAGGAGGTCGGTCCCTCAGCCTCGCTCGACGCGGCGGTACTCGAACGCGATCCGCGTCGCGTCGCCGTCCGGCTCCTCGATGTGGACCTGCTCGACGACGTGGTCGGCGTCGAAGGTGATGCGGATCCGCGCCACGAAGCCCCGGATCATCTCCGACTTCGGCCGCAGCAGCAGGGTGCGCCCCGCCCCGCCCTCGAGCTCGATCTCGTAGGCCTCGCGGACGACCGCGGGGTCGCCGCCGAGCCACACGAACATGCTCTCCATCATCGGGCGGAGCTGCTCGTTGGTGTCCAGGTCGAACTCCTGCGACTCGCCGAGATCGGGGTACTCCAGGCGCGCCTTGCTGCCCGCGATGGTGAACACCATCCGGTGGGGCGCGTCGTAGCTCCACACGATGTCGCCGCCCCTGGCGTAGCGCAGCGTGCCCGTCGAGGTCACCGGCTGGGTGAAGGCCTTCAGCTCGGTGACCTGGGTGAAGCCGGCCTCCATCGCCTGGATGTCGGTGGAGGCGGCGACCAGCTCCTCCAGCGCGCGGAAGGCGGGGTCGCCCGCCTCGGCGCTCCCCCCGGCGGGATCGCCGGCGGCGACGAGGGCCACGAGGGACAGGACGTACAGCGCGTGCATGGAGCCTCCGGGCGGCGCGCAGGATAGCAGATCCTCCCGCGTAACCAAGGACGCGGCCCGGGGTCTGCCCATTCGTCGCCGGCAGGAACGCCGAACCCCAGGAGGAACCGAGATGTCCCACTCCACCAACCCGCTGCTCACCGCGCTGCTCCTCGTCGTCGTCGCGCTGGCCCCGCTGCAGGCCGGCGCGCGCGGCGGTCCAGACGAGCAGGTCGAGTCCCTGCACCGCGAGATCATGGCGCTGCGGATCGTCGCCGCCCTCGAGCCGAGCGAGGAGCAGGTCGAGGCGCTGATCCCGTTGGTCGAGGACGGCGTCGGCCTCGTCGACGACCTCCAGGCCGTCCACGAGGAGAACCAGCGGGCCAGCGTCGCCGTGCTGCGCGCGGTGCGCGACGACCTGGCGTCCGGCGGCGAGGTCCGCGAGGCGACCCGCGCCGCGATGGAGGACCACCACGAGCAGTGCCACCAGGCGATGCGGCCGGTCCACGAGGAGCTGAAGCTGCTGACCGAGGAGGTCCTCGCGGTGCTCGACGAGGATCAACGCGCCCGGATCGTCGAGGCGCTGGACAAGACCGGCTTCGAGCGACGCGCGGAGCGCCGGGCGCGGCGGGAGGGGGACGACGCCCGGCCGATCCCCGGCCTGGACCTGCCCCCCGAGGCCCAGCGGGAGCTGCGCCACCACAACCTGCGCAAGCTGTTCGGGCTGATCTACAGCGAGGAGTTCCTCGCCACGCTGCGGGCGTCCTGAGCGCGCGGGTATCATCCGGGGATGGACCCCGGCACGGCCTCCCTCCGCGTCCGCCCGGCGACCCTCGCCGACCACCCCCGGATCGTGGACCTCTCCGCCCGCGTGTTCGCCCCCTACGGCCCGTACGGCCGGGTGGTCCCGCGCTGGCTGGCGCACGCCGACGTCGAGGCGCTGGTCGCCGAGTACGACGGGACGTTCTGCGGCACGCTGCTGCTCGCCCGCTGGGTCCGGCAGGGGGGCCCACCCAGGGAAGGGGAATGTAAAACAGCAGGTCCCAGGTC
>CAZOYV010000049.1:11409-36033 GCA_964584075.1 uncultured Rickettsiales bacterium
CCTCGCGGTCGCGGTCGACGAGGACCACCGCCGCCGGGGCGTCGGCGCGGCGCTGCTCGAGGCCGCGCTGGCCCGCATCGAGGGGTGGTACGGGCCACCCTCCCGCCGGGTTCGGCTGCACACCGCCGCGGACAACGGACCGGCGATCGCCCTGTTCGAGCGCTTCGGGTTCACCGACCTGGGGGAGGATCTGGGCCGCTACGAGGGCGGGCAGCCGATCGTCGCGATGGGCCGGATCACGAGCCGTCCATCGGCCACACGCGGCCGAGCACCGACTTGAGGTAGATCCCCTCGGGGTGGGACGACAGCACCGGGTGGTCGGCGGCGTGGCCGAAGGTGCCCGTGACCTGCAGCGCCGCCCGGCCGCGCGTCAGCCCCTCCCGGATCGCGCCGAGGAACGCCTCCGGCGTGACGCGGGCCGTGCACGAGCACGCCACCAGCGTGCCCCCCGGCTCGACGACCTGCGACACCGCGGCCATCAGCTCGCCGTACTTGCGCCGCGCGCGGTCCGTGCTGCGCTGGCTGTGGGCCAGCGAGGGGGGGTCGACGATCACCAGGTCGTAGCGCTGGTCGCAGCGCTCCAGGTAGCCGAAGGCGTCCTCCTCGACCAGCTCCCGCGGGAAGTCCTCGAGGCCGTTGCGCGCGAAGTGCTCCTCGGCGTCGGCGAGGGCGCCGCCGCTGATGTCCACCACCGTGGTGTGGGCCGCGCCGCCCAGCGCGGCGTGGACCGAGAACGCCCCGGCATTGGCGAACAGGTCGAGCACCCGGGCGCGGGCGGCGACGCGCCGCACTCGCGCGCGGTTGTCGCGCTGATCGAGGAAGAACCCGGTCTTCTGGCCGACCCCCGGCCGGGCGACGAACACGGCCCCGTTGTCGAGGAACGGCAGCTCGGCGGGCAGCTCGGCGTGGCCGGCCAGCACGTCGACCCGGCGCGCGGGATCGCGCGAAGGCGGCTCGATCCGCAGCACCGTCTCGGTGGCCCGGGCGACCAGCGCATCGGTGATCGTGCCGAGGAACACCTCCCAGGCCGGCGTGTAGGTGCGGATCACCGCCACCGGGCCGTAGAGGTCGACCACCAGCCCGGGGAGGCGGTCCCCCTCGCCGTTGACCAGCCGGTAGCCCGTGCAGCGTTCGCCGTCGACGAACCGGCGACGCAGCTGCAGCGCGGCCCGGATCCGGCGGATCACCAGCCCCCCGTCGACCCGCTCGTCGGGGTCGCGGGACAGCACGCGCACCGCGATCTCGCCCCGGGGGTCGTACAGCCCGCGGGCCAGGAACCGCCCCCTGGGGTCCACCAGCCGGACCACCGAGCCGGCCGGGATCGTCAGCGCCGAGCCGACGGCGCTGCGATACACCCAGGGGTGTCCGCGCGCCACCGAGCGGGTCGCGTCCGGGGCCAGGGGGAGGGTCCGCTCCACGACACCAGGCTACCGGCCGCCTCCCCCGGCGTCCATCCCGGACGACAACATACATACCTGTAGGTATACAGCTCCCGCGCATGCTATATTGGCCCCGCCGAGGGCGGCCACGCGCGGCCGCCGGGGAGGACGGGACGTGACACCACGGCAGACGCTGGCCGAGGCGCTGCGCCGCCAGCGACAGGACAAGAAGCTGACGCTCAACGAGCTCGGCAAGAAGCTGCAGCTGGCCAACGGGAACTTCATCGGGATGGTCGAGCGCGGGGAGCGGATGCCCTCCGACGCCCGCCTGCTCGAGCTCGCCGAGGCCCTCGAGATGGACGGCAAGGAGCTGCTCGCGCTGAAGTACCAGGAGATCCCGGACAGCGCCGTCCACCACCTGTTCTCGCCGCCGGCGCCGATGCACCCGACGATCCGCCGGATGCTGCTCGAGACGTGCATCGACCGGGACGAGATGGAGCGCGAGCTGGGCTTCGGCGAGAAGACCGCGCTGGAGCGCATCGTGTTCGGCTACCTGCTGGACTTCGTGCTGCTCGACGCGGTCCTCGACAGCCGCGAGATGCCGACGCTGCGCAAGCGCCTGGCGGACCACGTCAAGCGCAAGGCCAAGGACCCCGACGCCAAGATCGACCCTTGGTGGTTCGAGGAGGAGGGCGACACCTTCGTGGCGTTCTCGACGCGCCAGTTCGTCGGCTGGACCCTGGACCTGCCGTCGCTGACGCTGACGATCCGCCACAGCGACAGCCCCACCGACCGCAGCGAGATCCCGTTGATCGACGTGGAGCTGCGCGACCGGCTGATCCAGTCGGTGGGCCAGCAGGTGGCGTCTCGCTCCGGTCTGCACCAGCTGCCGACGCTGGAGGATCTGCTGCACGCCGAGGGCCTCGACGACGCCGACGTCGAGGAGATCCTCGCGCTGGTGGCGGTCAAGAAGTCCCGCCACCGCCGCGCCCGCGAGCGGGCTTGACCCCCCGCCCCGTTCGGGGCGATACAGGGAATCCATGAACCACGACGATGGACATCCGGGGTCCGACATCCCGGTCCCGCGCCTGCGCGCGGCGGCTCGCCTCGGTGGCCTGTACCTCAGGGCCCTGAAGCGCACCAGCCCCGCGCTCTACGAGTTCCTCAAGGCCAAGCGTCCCCAGCTGCGGATGCGCTGGGGGCGCAGCGAGTGGCACGTCCGCCGGGACGGCCTGGTGCGCATCCCGCGGGAGCGCGCCGAGGACCGCGGTGTCCCCCCCGGGTCCGCGACCGCCGCGGGCCGGGGCCAGCCGTTCATCCCCCGCAAGCCCGGCGAGCAGGAACAGGATCGCTACCTGTTCCGCACGCCGCGGGAGGGGGTCGAGGGGGCGGAGCCCGACGGCGACGTCGAGCTCGACGAGCGGGCGCTGCGCGCCGAGGTCGAGCGGCGGATGGGCCGCAACCCCGAGGCCCGCGCCGAGGATCTCGCGATCCCCGAGGAGCTGCGCAACCACGAGGCGCTGGCCAGGGAGATCGCGCGGGTCCGGGACCTGCTGCAGGGCCTCGACGACGTCGAGGACTTCGAGCTGATCCAGGAGCTCAGCGACGACCTCTACCACCTGTACCGAGCGGTGGACTACAAGATCAAGCTGCACCACAGCAGCGAGGCCAAGGCCGAATTGGGCAAGCTGTTCAAGGTCTGATCCCGCCCCCGCCGGCGACCACCGGTCCGCGCCCCGCCCGCGGGTTCCCCTTTTGCGTCTCCGTCGTTTCTAGGGGTGGAGAACGCGCCGTGGCGCGGCGCCCAGCCGGGGCGAATTCCCTTGACACCCCGGGCGGCGTCTCGCTACCTTGCGGCACGCAACTCCCCGTGTATGCAGGAGTTTTCAACAATGAGCTTCATTCATGATTCCTCGCTTCCGCGGCTCCTGACGCTGCTCGTGGTGGGCGCCGCGCTGGTGCTGCCGGGGGCGGCCGGCGCCAAGAAGAAGAAGCAGGACTACTCGGACAAGACCTACAGCGGCAAGAGCATCGAGGAGTACTGCTCCGAGCTGCTCGGGGTCGAGACCTTCGACCTCACCGACGAGGACCTGGCCCGCTGCGACCAGCAGTACAGCGAGCAGGTCGACGCCCTCGACGACCTCTCCATCGGCGAGATCGACCTCAAGGTCTCCGGCGGCGAGACCGAGCTCGAGCTCGAGGAGCCCGCCGAGGAGGAGCCCAAGCTGTCCAAGAAGGAGCAGGAGGAGCTCGAGGCCCAGAAGGAGGCCGAGGAGAAGGAGCGCCTCGCCGACCTCGGCCTCGTCGAGTTCGACGAGGCCCCGGCCGAGGAGGGCGACGACGACGGCGAGGAGGAGGAGGATCCCCTCGACGGCGACGAGTTCGCCGAGCCCGACCTGGACGAAGAGGTCCCGGTCCTCGGCGCCGAGGACGACGTGGTGATCGAGGAGGACTTCGGCGGCGGCGGCAGCGGCAGCAGCCTCGAGGATCTCGACGACTTCGGCGAGGACGACGGCGGCTCCAAGAAGGACAAGAAGAAGAAGGACAAGAAGAAGAAGAGGAACAAGAAGCAGCAGGACAGCCGCTTCGACGACGCCACCGACCTCCCGGACTACATCCCGTAGCCCCCGGTCCCGCTCTCCACCGACCTCCCCCTCTCCTCCCTCTCTTCCCTCTCTTCCCTCTCTTCCCTCTGCGCCCTCTGCACCTCCGCCGGTGTGCCGGACCAGCCTCCGCGCGATCTCCCCCTCTCCTCCCCTTCCCCGGACCGATCTCTAGATATCCACCGCCAGCGACTCCGCGAGCAGCTCCCCCTCCAGGTCCTTGAGGTTCTCGCGCAGCCGCACGATCCACTCGTCGTGGATGTTCACCTCGGCGGCCTTGAGCAGCACCTTCTGGTACACGGTGCGGGCCTTGAGCAGCAGCACTGCGGTCTGCTCGTTGAGGATCTCGCGGTAGATCTCGCGATCCTCGTCGGTGACGACGCCCTCGGGCGGCGGGGCGGCGAGGATGTCGTGCCGGAACTGCTCGTACAGCCCCCCGAGGCGATAGCCGGAGCGCGGGATCCACTCGTGGACGCCGGTGCCGATCGCGTCCAGGTAGCAGTCCTGGGCGGCGAGGATCAGCTCGGCCTTGGCCTCGAGCTCGGCGCGGGCGACCTCGAGGTCGTCGACGTGGACCAGCTGCACGGCCTCGGCCTGCAGCCGGTACACCTCGCCGAGGTAGAAGTGCGCCATCGCGCCGTGGTAGCCGCCCAGCGTCCGGCCGCGGTCGACGCGGTAGCGCCGCACCAGGTCCTGGAGCCGCTCCTGGCCGGCCTCGGGATCGCCGCTGGCCGCGACGCACCAGGCGTGCTGGACCCGCAGCTGGAAGCGATCGCCGGGGTCGCTGACCGAGTGCCGGAGCAGGTGTTCGATGTGCTCCAGCGCCGGACCGTAGCGTTCCGCCCCGAGGAAGCACTCCACCAGCCGGAACCGGGTGGTGACGCGGTCGCGCTCGGTCGTCGCGTCGGCCAGGTAGCGCTCGTACAGCGGGATCGCCTCCTCGAAGAGATCGAAGCGCTCCGCCGAGAGGGCGGCGTTGTAGCGCGCCGCGGGTACGCCGGGCAGGTCGGGGAACTCCTCGAGGTAGCGCAGGTACAGCGCGTAGGCGCGGTCGTAGCGGTGCAGGTCGAAGGCCTCGTCGGCCAGCCGCAGGACGTCCTCGTCGGTGTAGCTCTGCAGCCCGATCAGGGGGTCGACCGCCGGGCGGATGCTCATCCCCCCGGGCCGGACCCGCCCCGTGCCACGCAGCGGGCACCCGGCGAGCGTCGTCGCGACCAGGGCGAGGGCGAGCAGGGTCAGGACCCGACGGGACACGTGGTCTCCCAGCAACAGCCTCCCGAGGCTGCCCCATTGTAGCCTCCGCACGGTACAGTAGGCGCGGGAGGTGACCGATGGAGACCCGCACCCCGAGCCACGCGCTGCTGCGAAAGCTGCTCGCGCTGGCCGCCCTGCTGACCCTCGCCGGCTGTCCGGCGGGGACGGACGACGACGACGACGCCGACGACGACGCCGCGGACGACGACAGCGCCGGCGACGACGACACCGCCGGCGACGACGACACCGCCGGCGACGACGACACGTCCGAGATGCCGTCGGACCCCACGCCGTTCACCGTCACCCTGTCCGGCGCGAGCAGCGAGCAGATCGTGTTCGACGCGCCGACCTGCGAGCAGTACCCCGACCCCTCGTTCGTCAACTTCCGCAACTTCTGGCGCGGCCAGCACAACGCCGTGCTGGTGGTCGAGATCCTCGGGGTCTTCGACGGCGTGGGGAGCTACGACGAGACGATGGGCAACGTGCGGGCCAAGCTGCAGGCCGAGGCACCGGTGGGCGACCCCTACGACTTCTTCTACCAGACCGACGCGATGCAGGGCGACACGGTCTCGGTGACGATCGACTTCATCGACGAGGACGCCGCGTGGGGCGAGTTCACCGTCGACGGGATGCACGGCCTCGACGGCGCGGTGGCGGTCGCCCCGGCGACGATCCCGATCTGGTGTCCCGACGTGATGGACTGACCGCTCCTCCTCCAGCTACTCCTGGAGCTCCTCCCAGCGCCGGTACAGCTCGGCGCACTCCGCCTCGTGGTCCTGGACCTGCTGCTGGAGCGCGCCGACGCGCTCGTAGTCGGTGGCGACCTCCGGCCGGACCATCTCGCCGTGGAGCGCCTCCACCGCCGCCTCGAGCTCCTCGATGCGGGCCATGATCCGCTGCACCTCGCGCTGCACCCGCTCCTCGGCCCGCTGCCGCCGCACGCGCTCGCGGTAGGCGTCGCCGGCGCCGCCGCCCTGCGGGGTGTCGTCGCCCCCCTGCGCCGGCGGCGCCCCCAGCAGCCACAGGTCGGGGGCCGGGACCCCGGGGACCCGCGCGTCCTCGAACCCCAGCTCGCGGGCCTTGGTCCACAGGAAGTCCTCGAAGCGCACGCGGTGGAGCCGCGCCTGCCCCCCCCCGACCTCGAGCACGCCGTCCGCCAGCTGCTCGACGAAGTCGCGGTCGTGGCTGACGAAGATCACCGTCCCCCCGAAGTCGCGCAGGGCGTCGAGCAGCACCTCCTTGGAGCGGATGTCCAGGTGGTTGGTCGGCTCGTCGAGCAGCAGCAGGTTGGCCCCCAGGACCAGGATCTTGGCCAGCGCCAGGCGGTTGCGCTCCCCGCCGCTGAGCACCGACACCGGCTTGTCGACCTCCTCGCCCTGGAACAGGAACGCCCCCAGCACCCCCCGGGTCCGCTCCTCGGGCGCCTGCGGGATCGCCGCGGCGAGCTCCTCCATCACGGTCCTCTGGCCGTCCATCTCCTCGAGCTGGTCCTGGGCGAAGTACGCCGGCACCACGTTGTGGCCCAGCTCGGCCCAGCCGGCGTCCGGGCGCTGGCGGTCGGCGAGCAGCCGCAGCAGGGTCGACTTGCCGGCCCCGTTGGGCCCCACCGCGGCGATCCGCTCGGCGCGGGCGATCTCGAGGTCGACCCCCTCGAGCACCCGCAGCGACCCGTAGGCCACCGACAGCCCCTCGGCCCGGACCGCGATCGCCCCGCAGCGGGGCGCGGGCGGGAACCGGAACCGCACGCTGCGCTGCTCCTGGGGGAGCTCGACGTGCTCCATCTTCTCCAGGGTCCGGATCCGGCTCTGGACCTGGGAGGCGCGGCGCTTGTCGTAGCGGAACTTGGCGATGAACTGCTGGATCCGCGTGATCTCGCGGGCCTGCTTGGACTGCTCGGCGCTCAGCCGCTGGCGCCGCTCGGCGCGCATCGCGCGGTACGCCGTGTAGTTGCCGCTGTACTCGTGCACCGCGCCGGCCTCGACCTCGCTGATCCGCTCGATCACGCGGTCGAGGAAGTGCCGGTCGTGGCTGACCACCACCACCGCCCCGGGGTAGTCGTCGAGGAACCGCTCGAGCCACGCCCGCGACTCCATGTCCAGGTGGTTGGTCGGCTCGTCGAGCAGCAGGAACGACGGTGCCTGGATCAGCATCCGCGCCAGCGCGATGCGCATCTGCCACCCGCGGCTGAACTGGTGGCAGGCCCGCCCGTGGTCCTCGGGAGAGAACCCCAGGCCGCGCAGGATCCGCCCGGCATCGGCCTCCAGCGAGTAGCCCCCGCGGACCCCGAAGGCGTCCTGGTCGCGCTGCAGGCGGTCCAGCGCCGCGGCGTGCTCGTCCCCGTCGGGGTCCAGCCGCTCCAGGGCCGCGAGGTGGACCGCGACGCGATCCTCGAGCTCCCGCAGATCGGCGCGGGCGGCCACGACCTCCTCGAGCAGCGCCCCGTCGCCGGAGAACGTCCCGTCCTGGGGCAGGTAGCCCACGGTCTGGCCGCGGGTGACCGAGACCGAGCCCCCGTCCAGCTCCTGGTCACCGGCCGCGACGCGCAGCAGGGTCGACTTGCCGGCGCCGTTGGCCCCCACCAGCCCGACACGGTCGCGGTCGCGCACGGACCAGTCCACCTCGCGCAACAGCGCACGCTCCGCGAACGACAGGGTCGCCTGCTCGATCCTCAGCACGGTCCACTTACTGCTTGTACTTGAAGTCGTCGGGGCTGAGCTGCTCGAGGAGCTTGCGCATCTCGTCCTCGTCGGTGTCCAGCTGCTCCGACAGCGCGGGGATCGCCCGTGGCTCCGCCGCGCCCTGTTCCGTCTCCGCCGCGGTCGCCTCGCCGTCCGCGTCTTCCGGGTCCTCGACGATCACCGGCTGCTCGTCGACCTCGACCTTGTCCAGCACGCGGTCGTGCACGAAGATCGGCGCGTCGACCCGCAGCGCCACCGCGATGGCGTCGGAGGGGCGGGAGTCGATCACGTGCACGGTCCCGCCGGCCTCCACGGTCACCTCGGCGAAGTAGGTCCCGTCGCGCAGGTCGGTGACCTCGACCCGCGTCACCGCGCCACCACAGGTCTGCAGCAGCGCGCACAGCAGGTCGTGGGTCATCGGCCGCTCGACCTCGACGCCCTCGATCGCCAGCATGATCGCGCTGGCCTCCATCAGGCCGATCCAGATCGGCACGAACCGTTCGTCGTCCTCGACGCGCAGCAGGACCACCGGGACCTTGTGGTTGGGGTCCATCGCGAGGGCGTCGACCTCGGCGCGCTTGGCCATGTTCGAATCGTAGCCCAGGTGGCCGCGCCGTGCGACGACAACCCCGCCGGTCATCCCTGCGCGGGCACGGCCGGCGGGGCCTGCTCCGGCGCCGTCCCCGCGACGGGGAGGCCGCGCAGCGTGTGCCGCAGCGCCTCGACGATCTCCACGTCGAGCGCGCGCCCGATCCAGGCCGCGGGGCCCTCGAGGTGGACCAGCTTGAAGTCGGGGGTCCGCCCCGCGAGCGTGCCCTCGTCGCGCCCCCGCTGCTCCACCAGCACCGGCACCGTGCGGCCCACCAGATCGCCCAGCGCCGACGCGGTCCAGTGCTCCTGGCGCCGCAGCACCGCACGCAGCCGCCGCAGCTTCTCGTCGCGCGGCACGTCGTCCGGCCAGCCCGCGGCGACCGTCCCCGGGCGCGGGGAGTAGGCGAACACGTACAGCTGCTGGTAGCGCACCGCGTCCACCAGCCGCAGGGTCGCCTCCGCGTCCTGCTCGGTCTCGCCGGGGAACCCCATCAGGATGTCGCCGCTGAACGTCATCTCCGGGCGCGCGGCGCGGAGCCGCGCCACCAGCTCGAGGTACTGCTCCGCGGTGTGGGGCCGGCCCATCCGCGCCAGCACGCGATCGCTGCCGCTCTGGGCCGGCAGGTGCAGGTGAGGGCAGACGTTGTCCAGCGCGCCCAGCGCCTCGACGAGGTCGTCCCCGAGGTCCCACGGGTTGGAGGTCACGAACCGGATCCGCACCGCGGGATCCACCGCCGCGACCTGCCGCAGCAGGTCCGAGAACCGCAGGTTGTCGGGATCGCCGGGGCGGTCCCAGCCCCGGCTGCGGTAGCGGTTGACGTTCTGCCCCAGCAGCGTGATCTCGCGCACGCCGCCGTCCACCAGCGCGCGCACCTCGGCGAGCACCGACTCCGGCGCGCGGTAGCGCTCCGCCCCGCGCACCCGCGGGACGATGCAGTAGGTGCAGCCGTGGTCGCAGCCGCGCTGGATCGCCACCATCGCGGTGACCCGCCGCGGGTCGCGGAACACCGGCGCGGCGACGAACGCGTCCTCGCCCCCGGGGGCCACGTCGGCGAACCGCTCGCGGGCGGCGCGCTCCAGCACCGCCCCGATGCGCCCCACCGCGTCGGGCCCGATCACCGCGTCGACGTGCTCGTGGCGCTGGAGCAGCGAGCGACCGGCCTGCACCGCGTAGCACCCCGCCACGACCACGCGCAGCGACGGCCGGCGGTCCTTCAGCGCGCGGTAGGTCCCCAGCAGCGACTCGACCTTGTGGGCCGGCTTCTCCCGCACGGTGCAGGTGTTGACCACCAGCGCGTCGGCCTCCTCGGGGCGCGCCACCACGCGCCAGCCCTCCTGCTCCAGCAGGCGGGCCATCTTGCCCGAGTCCAGCTCGTTCATCTGGCACCCGAAGGTCCGCAGGTGGACCGCGGGGACCGGTCGGCGGGGGTCGATCATCGGGCGCGTACGGTAGCCGCGGATCGGAGGGCGGTCAAACGCGGGCGCCGCACAGCGCCCGCACCTGCGCCTGCACCTCGCGCACGCGACGGTCCAGCGCAGGACCCTCGAACACGCTGCGCCCCACGAGGGCGCCCGCGAAGTCGGCGGCCGCGAAGTAGGTCAGGTGCAGGCCGATCACCGACATCCCGAGGTGGCGCGGATCGCTGCGGGCCAGCGAGCCCTCGTCCATCCCCTGCTCGAGGAACGAGGAGACCGCCTTGAGCATCGTCACCGTCGCGTCGCGCCCCGCTCCGGCGAGGAACGGACCGCCCTCGATGAACTCGCGCATGATGATCCGCGCGGTGTCGGGGTGGTCGCCCAGCACGTGGACCATCATCTCGCCGAGCCGATCGAGGCGCTGCAGGTAGCTCCCCTCCCCCACGGTGGCCTCGCGGAGCAGGTCCTCGAACTGCGCGGCGATCCCGCCGAGCACCTCGAAGTACAGCGCCTGCTTGGTCGGGAAGTGGTGGAACAGCGAGGCCTTGCGGAGGCCGGCGCGTTCGGCGATGCCCCCCATGCTCGCGCCCGCGTACCCGCCCTCCGCGAACGCCTGGCGCGCGGCCGCGATCAGCTCGTCGCGGGAGATCGGGTTGCGCGGGCGTCCCGGCCGGCGCGCCGCGTTTCGTGAGGAGCCCATGTCGCGATGATACACCAACGCCCGGGCCTTATCGACCGCGTGATAGATTCAGCCGGACCCGCTCCGCCCCGCGCCCACGCGCTCCCGCGTGGCATTTGCGGTTTGATCCCAGCCGTTCCACAATGGCGGACACGACCTCCCGGGAGGGTTGGGATGGCCACACGCCGCAACCGCCGGATCGCGCTGTCGCTCGTGATCGCGTCCACCGCCGCGCTCGGGGCGTGCTTCGACGTCCAGGACTACGCCGACTTCCGGCTCAACATCTCGCCGTTCGAGAACACCTACCTCGATCGCGGCGAGGCGACGATGGAGATCTGGCTGATGCCGGGCTACCACTGCCCGGACGGCGACCTGGCGCGGCTGTACGTCGTGTACTCCAACCACATCGAGACCCCGGCCCCGCTGGCGCTGGTGCTGCACGAGGAGCCGTTCGACCACGTGCGCTCCGACGGCACCAGCTACTCCAGCCAGTTCGGCGTCGAGCGGCTGACCGCCGACTGGGCCGCCCTGGCCACCGAGAAGATGCTCGGGATGCGCGAGGTCGGCGGCTCGGCGTACAAGCCCGGCGCGCTGATCGCCGAGCTGGTGCGCGAGGACTACTACGTCGTGGCCCCGACGAACTGCTGGGGCGACCTGTGGCACGGCACCGGCGACAACGACTACACCGAGGGCTTCCTGCGCCAGGGCCTGTACCTCGCCGACGACGCCGTGAGCTGGGGGCTCGACCGGCTCGAGGTCGACGAGACCCGCGTGCTGCTCGCCGGCATGGGCGAGGGCGGCCGCGGGGTCGTCGAGCTGACCCGCCCGGCGGCGCTGGGGCTCGACAGCCCGGACCTGACCGTCGACGACCGGCTCGACATGGCCTCGACGGCGATCCTGATCGATTCCTCCCCGGACTACCTGCCACCGATCTTCGGCGACCCCAACAACGACGAGTTCATCGACGGGCTCGAGAAGATCTACTCCGCCGAGGGGCTCGGCGAGGAGGAGTTCAAGACCCTGCTGGGGACCTACAGCCTCTCGCACCTCGTCAGCGAGGGCTACCGGGCCCCGACGATCTACGTGTTCTCGGCCAACGACGACTTCGTCGACGTCTCGCTGAGCCGGCCGGCCAAGAACGCCATCGAGTCGGAGTACCCGGCAGGCCTGTACTACCCGGAGATGGAGCTGTCCGCACCGCGGCACATCATCACCAACACCACGCGATCCGAGGCCGAGAACGTCCTCGACTGGCTGAGCGAGGGCTGGGACCAGGGGTTCCAGCCCGACCGATGAACCGCACGACTCCCTGGACCGGCGAACGATGAAGACCAACCTGGCGTCGACCCCCCTCGACCGCGTGACCACCGATCTGCTGGTGATCGGCGTGTACGCGTCCCGTCAACGATCGCCGCTGTACAGGCAGCTCAAGAAGCTGCTCGGCGGCTCCCTGGAGCGCGTGCTCGGCGGCGAGCGCTTCCGCTTCAAGGCCGGCGACTCCGCCCACTTCCACGGGCTGGGGAAGCTGCGCGCGCGGCAGGTCCTGATCGAGGTCCTGGGCAAGCGCGGGCGGCTGGGCCCCGAGCAGCTCCGTCGCCTGGCCGGGCGCGGCGCCCGGAGGGCCCGGCGGGGCCGGCTGGCGCGGATCGCGATCGCCGTCGATCCGGCGTACGACTCCCAGCGCGGGGGGCTGACACCGGCCGAGGCCCAGGCGATCACCGAGGGCCTGAGCCTGGGCAACTACCGCTTCGACCGCTACCGCGACCGGAAGGACCAGGAGCCGTTCGAGATCGCCCAGCTGAGGCTGCTGGTCCGCGGCCGCAAGGGCCGCGCCGCGCTGCAGGCCGCCCTCGACCGCGGCCTGATCACCGCCGCCGCGACGGAGCTGGCGCGCGACCTGGTCAACGAGCCGCCCAACGTCGCCAACCCGCCCTACTTCCGGGACCTCGCCGAGAGGCTCGCCGCCGACGAGGGGCTGTCGCTGGAGGTCCTGGAGCGCGGGGAGCTGCAGCGGCGCGAGATGGGGTGCCTGCTCGCGGTGGGCGAGGGCAGCACCCACCCGACGTACCTGATCCACCTCACCTACCGCCCCGCGGGCAAGGCCCGCAGCCGGGTCGCGCTGGTGGGCAAGTGCCTGACCTTCGACTCCGGCGGGCTGTGCCTCAAGACCGCCAAGGGGATGGTCGACATGAAGGTCGACATGGCCGGTGCGGCCGCGGTGATCGGCGCGATCGTGGGGGCCGCGCGGCTGAAGCTGCCCGTCGAGGTGCACGCCATCTTCGCCGCCGCCGAGAACATGACCGGCAGCGCGGCGTATCGCACCGGAGACGTGCTGACCGCCTCCAACGGCAAGACCGTCGAGGTGATCAACACCGACGCCGAGGGCCGCCTGACGCTGGCCGACGCGCTGGTCTACGCCCAGCAGCAGGAGCCCGACTGGATCGTCGACGTGGCGACGCTCACCGGCGCCTGCGTGGTCGCGCTGGGCAAGCGCATCACCGGCGTGTTCACCCCCAGCGATCGCCTGGCCCGCCAGCTGGAGAAGCTCGGCGAGGACAGCGGCGAGACGATGTGGCGCCTGCCCCTGCCCGAGGACTACCGCGACCAGATCAAGGGGACGATCTCGGATCTCAAGAACGTCGGCGACCGCTGGGGCGGCGCGATCACCGCGGGGCTGTTCCTGCAGGAGTTCGTCGAGCGCCCCCGCACCTGGGTCCACCTGGACATCGCCGGCCCCGCCACCGTGGACAAGAGCCGCGGCTACGAGATCGAGGGCGCCACCGGCACCCCGACCCGGACGCTGATCGAGCTGCTCGCCGAGCTATAGGAGATCCTCGAACAGCGCCGCGGCGCGCTCCGCCAGCCCGCGCACGGCCGGGCGGGGCAGGAACTCCGCGGCCCGGATCTGCCGCGACGCCGCGATCTCCTCGTCGCACACCGCGCGGACCTGGTCGACGAAGTCCGGGGACACCACCCCGATGTTGCTGTCGAACTGCAGGTGGAAGCTGCGCATGTCCCAGTTGGCAGAGCCGACGCAGGCCCAGGTGTCGTCCACCAGGAACAGCTTGGTGTGGGAGAACGGTGCCTCCCGCTCGAAGATCCGCACGCCGGTGGCCAGCAGCTCGGCGTAGCGATAGCGCGAGGCGTACTTGATCGCCGCGTAGTTGTTGAACCGCGGCACGACGATCGCGACGTCGACGCCCCCCAGCGCCGCGAGCTGCAGCAGCATCACCACCGACGGATCGGGGACGAAGTACGGGGTCACGATCCGGATCGAGCGCCCGGCCGTCTGGATCGCCGCGTTGAACACGCGCAGCATCGCCTGGTCCTCGCGGTCCGGGCCGGTGTTGATCGTGCGCACCATGTCGTCCCCGGCGGGGGCCACCCGCGGGAAGTACTCGTGGCGCAGCAGCGGCTCGCCGGTGACGTCGAACCAGTCCTCGGCGAACGTCCGCTGCAGCTGCGCCGCGGCGGGGCCGTCGACGCGGGTGTGGTGGTCCAGCACCTGGTGGTCCGAGGCCCGCTCCAGCAGGTGGCGCGCCGAGATGTTCATCCCCCCCGTGAACGAGCGCTGGCCGTCCACGACCAGGATCTTGCGGTGGTTGCGCAGGTTGATCGCGAACCGCCCCCGCAGCGGCTGCAGCTGCCGCAGGAACCGCAGGTCGACGCCGTGGCCGCGGTAGCGCCGGATCGTCCTGCGGCTGAACGAGTTTCCGCCGATCCCGTCGACCAGCACGCGGACCTCGACGCCGGCCGCGGCCCGCTCCGCCAGCGCGTCGAGCACGCAGTGGCCGGCCTCGTCGTCGTCGAGGATGTAGGTCATCAGGTGCACGTGGCGCTCGGCCGCCGCGATCGCCTCGCACATCGCACCGTAGACCTCCTCGCCGCCCCGCAGCAGCGTGCAGCGGTTGCCCGGCACGGCGGGGTTGTTCGTCAGGTTGTCGAGCAGCCGGAAGAACTCGCGGAACACCTCGGGGCAGCCCCCGGTGAACGAGGGGTGGTCGACCTCGCCGCGCACCGCGACGATCGGCATCAGCTGGGTCCGCCGGACCCCGGCGACCAGCTGGGCCCGGTGGCTCTGGCGCTCCTCGATCCGCCGCCGCACGCGGTTGACGCCGATCAGCAGGTACAGCAGCGGCCCGAGCCAGGGCAGGTAGAACACGGTCAGGATCCACAGGATCGTGGCGGCGGTCCGCTTGCGCGCCCGCAGCACGTCGACGGCGCAGATCGCGGCGACCACGAGGTGGGCCGCGGTCAGCACCGCCGAGAGGACCCCGTCGTGGCCCGTCATCCGCGGCGTCCCGTCCCCACCACGAAGATCTCCACGCTCCGCGCGCGGGTTCCCCTCGGCTTGATCCGCCGGACCTTGCCGAAGCCCTCGCGGACCCGGCGCTCGAGATCCTGCAGATCCGGCCCCTCGAACGCCTTGGCGACGAACGCCCCGCCGGGGCGCAGCGTGTCCAGCGCCAGCGCCAGGGCCGTGTCGCACAGCTCCATCGAGGCCGCGTGGTCGGCGGCCCGCACGCCGGTGGTGCGCGGCGCCATGTCGGACAGCGCGACGTCGAACGGCGGGCAGCGCCCTGCGGTGTGGGCCCGCAGCCCGTCCGCGCCGAGCTCGGTGGCGTCCCCCTGGATCACGACCAGCGGCGGCCGGGCGTCCAGCTCGCAGGCCTGCAGGTCGATGCCCAGCACCAGCCCGTCGCGCCCCACCCGCCGGGCCGCGTACAGCGCCCAGGACCCCGGGGCACAGCCCAGGTCGAGCACCGTCATCCCCCGGCGCAGCAGGTGCAGGCGGCGGTCGATCTCCTCGAGCTTGAACACCGAGCGGGCCGGGTAGCCCCGCTCGCGGGCCTGCTTCGCCCGCGCGTCGCCGACGTACGGGTTCCTCTTGTGGCGCTTCACGGGGCGTCCCCCAGCCCGTCCAGGTAGCCCCACACCGCGCCGACGCCCTCGCGCCTGGGGGCCGAGAACGGCACCACCGGCGGTCCCGCGATCCAGCCCCCGGCGGTGATCGCGCGGATCCGCTGGAGGCGCTGGTTGCGCTTGATCTTGTCCGCCTTGGTCAGCACCACCAGGGTCGGCAGCGCGCGCTCGGCGAGGTACCGCGCCATCTGGCGGTCCTCCGGGCTCGGGTCGCGCCGGATGTCCAGCAGCAGCACCAGCACCTGCAGCGCGTCGCGGCGCCGCAGGTAGCCCTCGACCATCGGCCCCCACTGGCGGCGCACCGGCTCGGGGGCCGCCGCGAAGCCGTACCCCGGCAGGTCGACGAACCGCAGCCGGTCGTCGACGCGGAACAGGTTGAGCATCTGGGTCCGGCCGGGGCGCTGGGACACCCGGGCGGCCTTCTTGCGGTTGAGCAGCGCGTTGATGCAGCTGGACTTGCCCACGTTGGAGCGGCCCGCGAACGCCACCTCGGGTAGCTCGTCGGGCGGCATCGCGCCCACCGCCGGGAAGCTGCCCTCGAACTCGACGCGGAAGCTGCGGGTCACGGCGCCCTCATCTCCTTGCTCTCCCTCGGCGCTCTCCGCGCTCTGCGCGGTTCGAGCTCGCCCGGCCGCCCTCGGCCCCCTGCAGGATCCAGTTGTAGTACAGCGTGACGTCCTCGAGCGACAGCGCCGGGGCGTCGGGCGGCATCGGCCCGCCGACGAACGGGAACAGCGGGTAGCAGTCGAACACCTTCCAGAACACCACCGACTCCTCCGGGGACCCCGGCACCACCAGCTGCTCGCCGAGATCGAACCGCGACGGCTGCCCGACCCACGATCCCCAGGTCTTGCCCGGCGACAGGTCCTCGATCTGCGGGTTGCCCACCTGGTGGCAGTCGCAGCCGGCGTCGATCCGCGGCTGCAGGTCGTCGTCGAGGCTCACCAGGCCGAACAGCGAGCCGTCCGGATCGGGCTCGATCTGATCGTACCCGCAGGCCTCGCTGTCGTCGTCGCCCGCGTCGTCGTCGGCGGTGTCGTCGTCGCCCGCGTCGTCGTCGGCGGCGTCGTCGTCGGTGACGTCGTCGTCGCCCGGCGCGGGCCGCGCGGTACCCTCGCCACATCCGGCGCACGTCAGCGACAGCGCCGCGATCGCCGCGACGATCCGAGCTCGCCCGAGGGGACGGGATCGCAGCTCCATCGCCCACGAGGGTACCGCGCGCACCCGCGCAATCCCAGCGGCCCTTGCAGGACCGGCCGCCAGGGCAGATGGTATCTTCGAGCCATGGGCGACCCGATCCCCAAGATCCCGGACCTGCTCGACGACGTGTCGACGCTGGAGTTCGTCGCCGGACCGCGGGAGAAGATCTACTTCTGCTCCGACATGCACCTCGGGGACGGGTCCCACGCCGACATCTTCCAGGGCAAGGACGACGCGTTCCTCGCGTTCCTCGACGAGGTCGAGGCCGAGGGCAAGGCGCTGGTGATCAACGGCGACGCGATGGACTTCTCGCAGGCCTGGTACTTCCAGCGGATCCTCAAGGCCCACCGCCGCCTGCTCAAGCGCCTGACGCGGCTGGCCGACAAGATGGACGTGATCTACTGCTACGGGAACCACGACCCCGACATCGTGCTGTTCGAGGACATCCTCAAGTGGAAGGTCTGCGACAAGCTCGTGATCGGCGACAAGATGCTGGTCCAGCACGGCTTCGAGTACGACACCTACATCAGCAAGCACTTCGGCGAGTCGGACATCTGGGTCCGGCTGCTGAACATCTACGAGCGGACGTTCAAGACCTGGGTCCGCGTCCCGCTGTCCGACTACTACACGCTCAGCAACCGGCTGATGCACTACCTGTTCTACTACGCGGTCAAGCTGCAGCGGTTGCGCACCCGGCTGCTGCGGATGCGCGGCAAGCAGGACGCCGCGGCGCGCATCGAGCACACCATCGACTTCTGGACCCAGACCGAGCTCGGCGACCCGATGACGATCACCCAGCCGGCCCTCGAGCAGCTGCGCAAGGACCGCTTCCAGACCATCGTCTGCGGCCACAGCCACCTGCCCGGCGTGATCGAGCTCGACGGCGAGCGGCGCTACATCAACCTCGGCAGCTGGACGTTCAAGAACGCCCAGTACGGCGTGTGGGACGGCGAGACGTTCGTGCTGCGCGACTGGATCACGGGGCGGGTCTTCGGGGACGAGAACTACCGGCCGATCTTCGAGGGCGTCACCGACATGACCTACGAGGAGTGGTTCCACAGCCAGTACATGGGCTACCTGCGCTTCCGCTGCGGGGAGGAGCCGCAGCGCACCGGCGTCCGGCCGCCGCTGCGCCTCGACGGTCCGCGCGGCGTGGTGCGCCCGACCCGCAAGCTGCCCGAGCCGACGATCACCGTCGAGCAGGCCTGAGGACCGCCCCCGTTGCGCATCCTGCTGGTCCAGGCTCCGACCTACAACCCCGAGATGGAGGGGGCGATCTTCCCCCTCGGGCTGGCCTACCTCGCCGGCGCGCTGCGCCCGGCCCACGACGTGCACGTCCTCGACCTCAACCTCGCCGGCGATCCCGCCCGCGCGCTGCGGGACGAGGTCGCGGCGACGGGGGCCGAGGTGGTCGGCTACTCGATGCGCAACATCAAGGTCAGCCGCCCGGGGGTCGAGGAGCAGCAGGTCTCGATCGACCCGCTGGTGGAGCCCCTGCGGGCGCTGCGCGCCGCCCACCCGTCCGTGCGCGTGGTCGCCGGAGGGTGTGCCTTCGGGCTCTACGCCCGGGCGCTGATGGAGCGCCTCCCGGAGATCGACGTGGGGCTGGTCGGCGAGGCCGAGCGGGCGCTCCCGGCGCTGCTCGAGCGGCTCGACGAGCCGTGGCGGCTGCGCGGGACGGTGTACCGCCGCGACGGCCGGCTCGTGGGTGGCGACGAGGTCGCGGTGCCGCCGGACTTCGCCGCCCTTCCGCCCCCCGACCGGACCGGCATCCCGCTGGCGCCCTACACCGCGCAGGAGTACGCCGTCGGCGTGCAGGCCAAGCGCGGCTGCGCGCTGCGCTGCCTGCACTGCTCCGACCTGTTCCTCACCGGCGGCCGCGTGCGGATGCGCGATCCCGTCGAGGTGGTCGACGAGGTCGAGGAGCTGGTCCGCGGTCAGGGGTTGCAGAGCCTGCAGTTCGTCGACCAGGTGTTCAACCTCCCCGAGTCCCACGCGATGGCGATCTGCCGCGAGATGGTCGACCGCGGGCTGCGCCCCCGCTGGACGGCGTGGTTCACCTCCCGGGGCGTGACCGAGGCGTTCCTGCGCGAGGCGCGCCGCGCCGGCCTGACCGTGCTGCAGCTGAGCCCCGACTCGACCAGCGACGAGGTACTCCAGGCGCTCCACAAGGCCGAGCGCCGGCAGGATCTGATCGACGCCACCCGGCTCGCGGCCCGCGTCGGGGTCCCGGTCAGCCTCAGCTTCTTCTACCCCAACCCGCGGGAGTCGCTGCGCAGCACGCTCGAGCTGGCCACGTTCCTCGCGGCCCGCAAGCTGGAGATGGGGTCCCGGCTGTGGCTCCACGGCCGCATGGTCGTGCGCACGCGCGTATACCCGCACAGCGGCCTCCACGAGCAGATGGTGGCGGAGGGCCGGATCGCGGCGGACCACGACCTGATCGACCCGGTCTACTACGAGCCCCAGCCGTTCCGCACGGTGGCCCTCGGGATCCAGACCGGACTGCGGCTGGTGTACGACGTGCGGCTGCGGCTCAAGCGCCTCGGATGGATCGAACCGCGGCACTGATTCCGCGCGCGCACGCGCCCCCCCTCGACGGAAAAGACCCGCTTGCCATATGATGCGGGCGTTCCAACGTACTGTCGCCACAGGGGTCGCCGTCCATGAAGGTCGAAGGCAAGGACTATCGGACTGTCTGGCTCGAGGGTTCCTCGGTGCGGATGATCGACCAGCGGCTGCTCCCGCACCGCTTCGAGGTCATCGACCTGGCGACCCACACCGACACCGCCCACGCCATCGCCGACATGGCGATCCGCGGGGCGGGCGCGATCGGCGCCACCGGTGCCTACGGCATGGCCCAGGCGGCGCTGCTGGCCCCCGACGACGTGGAGGGCTTCGGCCGGCACCTCGAGCTGGTCGCCGGGACGCTGCGCAGCACGCGGCCCACCGCCCAGAACCTGTTCTACGGCATCGAGCAGGTGCTGGGCGCCACGCGCGCCGAGCTGCCCAACCTCGACGCCGCTCGCGAGGCGGCGGTCGCCGAGGCCCACGCCGTGGCGGACCAGGACGCGGAGTTCTGCCGGCGGATCGGCGAGCACGGCGAGGGGCTGATCGGCGAGGGCTGGGGCATCTCGACCCACTGCAACGCCGGGTGGCTGGCGTTCGTCGACTGGGGCAGCGCGCTGGGCCCGATCTACGCCGCGCACCGCAAGGGCAAGCGCCCGTTCGTGTTCGTCGACGAGACGCGGCCCCGCTGCCAGGGGGCGCGGCTGACGGCCTGGGAGCTGGGCCAGGAGGGCGTCGAGCACGCGGTGCTGGTGGACAACGCCACCGGACACTACATGCAGCGCGGTCAGATCCAGATGGTGATCGTCGGGTCCGACCGCATCGCCGCCAACGGCGACGTGGCCAACAAGATCGGGACGTTCAGCTCGGCGGTGCTGGCGCACCACCTGGGCATCCCGTTCTTCGTCGCCGCGCCGACGACGACGATCGATCCCCACTGCCCCAGCGGGCGGGAGATCCCCATCGAGGAGCGCTCGCAGGACGAGGTCCTGTGCGTCGAGGGGGCGGACGAGCACGGCGAGCTGGTCTCGCTGCGCGTGGCGGCGCCGGGCTCCAGGGCGCTGACCCCTGCATTCGACGTCACGCCGGGACACCTGGTGTCCGGGCTGATCACGGAATCGGGCATCTACCCGGCCACGGTGAGCGGCATCCGCGACGCCCTCTCCCAGGCCGGACGGGCCGTGTGAGACGAGCAATCGAGCCGAAAGGTCACGACATGGACGACAACAGCGGCAAGCGGAACACGGACGAAGCAATGCTGTACATCGAGGACGCCGAGCTGCGCAGCAGGCTGCAGATGGCGGGGACCCACGCGGCGCCGGACAACATCGCCAGCGCCGCGCTGGACCCCGAGGCGGTGTCCGACGCGGTGATGGAGAAGTCCCCGCTGCTGATCTACATCCTGCACCTCGACGGCGCCACGGCGCTGCTGAACCGCAAGATGCGGGAGGTCACCGGGTTCGACTCGCAGTCGTGTCCCGACGGCGAGTCGCTGCTCAAGGCGATGTACCCCGAGGGCGGCTACCGCAACATCGTCCGCGTGATCCACGACGGCTGGCAGGAGAACCGCCACGTCCGCGACCAGGTCACGCTGGTCTCGACCAAGAAGCGCGGGGTGCGCAACATCTCGTGGAGCACGTCGCGGATCAAGGCCGGGCGCAGCACGCTGGGCTACATGGCGATGGGGGTCGACATCACCGATCACAAGCGCGTCGACCAGTGGGCGCGGCTGCAGTCGGGGGTCCTGGAGAGCCTGCGCGACGGCGTGATCATCTGCGATCACCAGAACCAGGTGATGTCGCTGACCGGCTCGGCCCCGCGGATGCTCGGCCGCACCACCGAGACCGCCGACGGCAAGCAGGTCGACGAGCTGTTCACCGAGGAGTCGCGGGTCACCTTCCTGCTGCAGCTCGACAAGCAGCTGAGCAAGCGCGGGTCGCTGACCGAGGACACCGAGCTGCTGCACGCCAACGGCAACCCGGTCCCGGCCGAGGTGACGGTGATGCTGCTCAAGAACGAGCACGGACAGCCGATCGCCAAGCTGTTCCTCGTGCGCGAGCCGGAGGAGGACTCGTTCGTCGGGCAGATGCAGGACCTCGGGGCGATCACGACCTCGTTCGAGCGCAAGGTCGCCCAGCTCACCGAGGAGGTCAACCGGCGCAACAAGGAGATCGAGAAGCGCAACCACGAGATCGAGAAGCGCTACAAGGAGATCGCCGACCGCGACGCCGCGATCAAGGAGCGGGACGCCGAGATCGCCCGGCTGCGCGAGTCCAGCGCGGGCGTCAAGGACGAGATCCAGCGCCGCGACCTCGAGCTCGACGCCCAGGCTCGCGCGCTGGAGCTGCACGCCCAGGCGCTGGCCGAGCGCGATCAGGCGATCATCGAGCGCGACCAGATCATCCAGAAGGGCCACGACGAGCTCGCCGGGCTGCGCAAGTCTCTGGAGAAGGCCAAGTCCGGCACGTCCGAGCAGGCAGCGCAGGTGGCCCAGCTCCAGGACCGCATCGCCCAGCTCGAGGCCTCGCTCGAGGACATGACCGAGGACCGCGACCGGGCCCGGGCCGACCTCGAGCGAATGAACGAGGAGCTGGCGACCAAGACCACCGAGCTGCAGCAGGTCACCGGCGACGCCGAGGGGCTGGCCAAGGGGCTGCGCGAGGCGCGCGCCGAGGCCAACAAGCGGCTGGCGTCGCTGGAGTCCGCCCACGAGGAGGCGCTGGCCTCGCTGCGCGAGCAGCTCGACGGCCAGTCCGGCGAGGAGCGCGAGGCGCTGGAGAAGGCGTTCGAGGACCAGCGCAGTGAGATGGAGGAGCTGCTCGAGCGGGCCCACGCCGAGGCCGAGGAGATCCGCGAGAAGGCCGAGACGGAGGCCAAGGAGGCCGTGGCCCAGGCCCGCAAGGAGCGGGACGAGGAGGTCGCCCGGGTCCGCAAGGAGATGGAGTCGCGGGTCCAGAAGCTGACCAGCAACCTGGTGGCGCGGGTCAGCGAGCTCGAGGCCGAGCTCGAGGAGGTCGAGGGCGACGCCGGCGAGGAGGTCAGCAAGCTCAAGGAGCAGTGGGAGCAGGAGCGCGCCAAGCTCAAGGCCGATCTGGAGAAGGTCGAGGAGGAGCGCATGAAGGCGCTCAAGGAGCTGCGCGCCCAGGCCGAGCAGGAGAAGGCCGACGTCACCAGCGAGGAGGTCGAGGAGCTCAAGCAGAGGCTCGAGGACGCCGAGAACGCGCGGGTCGAGGCGATCGCCGAGGTGGTCACCGAGAAGGAGAAGGAGGCGGGCAAGCTGCGGGCCCAGATCAAGAACCTGGAGAAGCGCATCGACCGCCGCGAGGAGGACATCGAGCTGAAGATCCGGGCCGAGGTCGAGGACGAGCTGGCCAAGGCGCGCAACGAGGCGTTCTCGCTCAAGGATCAGCTGCGACGCGCCGTCCAGGCCGGCGAGGACCACGCCCGCAGCGCCGGGGCGCTGGCCGCCGACCTGGGGCGGATCTCGGAGACCGCGATCATCGTGTGCGGCACCGACGGCCGCGTGCTGACCTGGTCGGAGGGGGCCCAGTTCCTCGACGGCCGTGGCAAGGAGGAGGCCGTCGGCAAGCTGCTCCACGGCGACGTGATGGAGGTCGAGGGCTTCGACTGGCGCCAGATCGTGGCCAAGATGGCGATGGGCAAGCGGATCACCACGCCGGTGTCGGTCACCCGCACCGACGGGCTGCAGGTGCCGGCGCTGCTCGAGGCCGTCGGGATCAAGGACGACCAGGGGCGACCGGCCGGGTTCGTCGAGGTGATGCGCGAGCTCAGCGCGGTGGCCCAGATGGAGCAGCAGCTGTTCCACGACCGCGCCACGGCGCTGATCGGCGAGCTGACCGCCTCGATCCGCGGCCCGCTGCTCGAGTCCGGCGGGGACCTGGTCAAGCAGGGGCGGCGCCTCACCGAGTGGGGTGAGGAGATGCTCAAGATGATGACGCTGTACCGCGAGGGCGGGAAGGCGACGGAGATCGAGGAGCTGCTGCGGGAGACCGACCTCGACGAGATCCGCGAGGAGCTGCCCGGTGTCGCGGCGTCGATCCGCGACCACCACCAGCGGGTGTGGAACCTCGGTCGCGACCTGACCCGCTACGTCGATGGGCTCGACGACGACGACCGCATCTCGGTGACCCAGGCGGTGGAGACCGCGGTCCACCTGGTGCTGGGGCCGACGCCGGAGATCCTGGTGGAGCGGGAGTACGCCGACGTGCCCCCGCTGCTGGGGCGCGGGCGGTTGTTCTTCCCGCTGCTGGTCCAGCTGCTGCGCGCCGCCCAGGAGGCCCAGCCGGCCGAGATGCGGGGGCGGGAGATCAGCGTCCGGACCAGTCGTGACGAGGACTACGTCGTCGTCGAGGTCGTCCACCCCGGAGCCCTGTTCACCGTCAGCGAGGCCGACGAGCTCCAGCGCAACTACCGGGTGGCCAAGAACCCCGGCGCCGGGCCCGGCGGGCTGCCGTTCGCGATCTTCATGGCCAAGCAGGCCGGCGGACGTCTGGAGATCGATCTCGGCGAGTCGGGGCACTCGACCTACCGCGCGCTGGTGCCGATCGACCCCGACCGGGTCGGGAACCGGGACGACGAGGACTCGCTGGAGAGGTTCCTGCGGCTGCAGCACCAGGACCACGAGCAGCGGGACCTCGCCGACGCCAAGGGCGAGGGCGCTGGGGCCCGCAAGGCCGACATCCCCGAGGAGGTGATGGCCGAGTCGGCGGCGGCCGCTTCGCAGATCATCGAGGCGGTCGACGAGGAGGTCGAGATGTCCGGCGCCACCGGCGAGGTCGAGGAGTACGACCGCGCGGTCAGCGCACCGGCCGTGGCCACCGAGGAGATGGAGGAGGCGCCGGCGGCGGAGTACCCGGGCACCACCGGGCCGGTGGCCGAGGAGGACGGGCCGGTCCAGAGCGACGGCGACACCGACGCCGACGAGACGACCGTCGACGAACCGCTCCCCGCGGAGCAGGAGGCGGCCGAGGTGGGGATCGAGGAGCTCGCGCCCGACGCGATCGAGGAGGCCGTCGAGGCCGACGGCGAGGCCGAGACCACGGACGAGGAGGCCGGGGGCGAGGAGGCCGGGGGCGAGGAGGCCGGGGGCGAGGAGGCCCGGGGCGAGGAGGCCGGGGACGAGGAGGCCGGGGACGAGGAGGCCGGGGACGAGGAGGCCGGGGACGAGGTGCCGCCTCCCCAGTCGGACGACGATGCGGCGGCGGCCTACGAGGCGGCCATCGCCGCGGCGGAGGCCGACATGGACGGGATGAGCTCCGACGGGGAGGATCAGACGGAGGACGAGGGCAAGGCGGAAGGGCAAGAGGGAGAGGACG
>CAZOYV010000050.1:0-35686 GCA_964584075.1 uncultured Rickettsiales bacterium
GATTCAGGATCGCGGAAACCGCCACTGAATGCCCACTCACCGCAAACCCGAGTGGAGGGAATTGCCGCCCTGATCGGCAATTCGAGGATGGGACGGGACCTCTCGACGAGAATTGCCGCGTACGCCGGCAATTCGGCGGCGGGACGGGACTCCCCGGCGGGAATTGCCGCGCAAGCCGGCAATTCGGGGGTTGTGCGGGACTCCCCGGCGGGAATTGCCGCGCAAGCCGGCAATTCGGGGACGCTACCGACTCCTCGGCGGGAATTGCCGCGCACGCCGGCAATTCGGGGACGCTACCGACTCCTCGGCGGGAATTGCCGCGCACGCCGGCAATTCGGGGACGGGACGGGACGGGACTCCTCGGCGGGAATTGCCGCGCACGCCGGTCATTCGAGGCACCGTGGACGATGCGGGGCGCTCCACGGGGGGTGGGCCCCCGTATGTCACGTGCCCGGGCCCCGCTCGGGCCCAGGTCCGTGGCCGCGACCCGTGGACGGAGGTGAGGCGCGTGCCCAGTCCCCCGTATCAGGAGTCCGTCGCGTTCTTCGGCGAGCAATCGCGGCGGCTGGCAAGCCGCGAGGAGGGAGCATACTCTGACGTATGTGACCGACGAGCGGCGCAGCCAGACGTCGTGAGGGCCGTCGAAAAACGTGACGGACTCCTGACACAGGGGCCCAGAGCGAGACGACCGAACCACGAACACGGATGGGACGATGCCCTTCACCGCCGAGACCCTGACCTTCCTGCGGGAGCTGGCCGCGCACAACGAGCGCGACTGGTTCCAGGCCAACAAGGGCCGCTACGAGGCCCACGTCAAGGACGCCGCGCTGGGCTTCGTCGCCGAGCTGGCGACCCCGCTGCACGAGCTCAGCCCCCACTTCCGGGCGATCCCCAAGGCCCAGGGCGGGTCGCTGATGCGGATCTACCGCGACGTCCGGTTCAGCAAGGACAAGACGCCGTACAAGACCAACATCGGGATGCACTTCAACCACGCCGGCGGCAGCAAGGGCATCCACGCACCGGGGTACTACCTGCAGATCGAGCCCGCCGCGAGCATGGTCGGGGTCGGGATGTGGCAGCCCGACGGGCCCACGCTGGGCCGGGTGCGCGACGCGATCGTCGCCGATCCCGAGGGCTGGCAGGCCGTCCGCGACGCCGCCGACGCCGGCGGGATGGCGTGGTGGGGCGAGTCGCTGAAGCGCCCCCCGCGGGGCTACGACGCGGACCACCGCTTCGTCGACGATCTGAAGCGCAAGGACCACATCTGGAGCGCGCCGCTGGCCGACGCCGAGGTCACGTCCGGCGACCTCGTGGGGACCGTGATCGCGCGGTTCGAGGCAGGGACGCCGCTGGTGGCGTTCCTGTGCAGGGCGCTGGGACTCCCGTTCTAGTATCGCGCGGCCGCGCCGGCGCCGGAGAGCCCTCTCCGCGACCGGCCCCGAACCTGCTACCCTCGGGGCCGATGAGCCTGCCGTTGCCGACCGCCCGTTCCCTCGCCGCGCTCCCCCTCGCCGCGGCCCTGGCGCTGCCGCTGGTGGCCTGCCAGACGAGCCCGCCGTGCACCCTGCTGGCCTCGAATTGCGGGGCCTCGGCGTGCGTCTGTACGGCCGACGACGGGACCGAGTGGGACTGCGTCCTGCCCGGCGAGGCCGATCCCGACAACTGCTGCGAGGACCTCGAGGGCTGTCCGTAGATGAGCACGCCGCCGCCGACCACGATCTGGGACTACTGGGCCGACCGCTACGAGCGGCTGTGGGCCCAGCACTTCTCGCTGACGCCGTCCCGCGAGCTGGTCCACGAGCGCCTCGCGGAGGTCGCCTGGGAGACCGGGCGGCTGCTGGACGTCGGCTGCGGCGTGGGGCAGTTCGCCGCCGAGGTCGCCGACCGCCGCCCGGGCTGGCAGGTGCTCGGCGTCGACCCGGCGCCGGCGATGATCGAGCGCGCCGAGCGCGACTACGCCCGGCCCGGCGTGTCGTACCGCACCGGCTTCCTGTGGGACGTGCCGCGCGGCGACGGCTTCGACGTGATCACCAGCATGCACGCCTTCCCCTACATGCCCGACAAGTACGGCGCGATGTGCCGGCTGCGCGAGCTGCTGCGCCCCGGCGGGCGGCTGCTGATCATCGGCGCCAACACCGAGGGTCTGTACGACCGCGGGTTCCTGCTGTTCGTCAAGCTGACCACCACCCGCGCCCAGTACCTCTCGGCCGCCGGCCTCCACCGGCTGATGGACCGCGCCGGGCTGCGCCCCGGGGTGGTGCGCCCGATCGACGCGCCGCGCTTCATCCCCTCGATCCAGCTGGTCGAGGGCGTCCTCCCGGAGGGCGCCGCGCGGCCGTGAACCACCCCCGCCCCGCCGCCGTCCTCGCCCTGCTCGCCCTGCTGCCCCTCGCCCACTCGCTCGCCGGCTGCGCCCACCGCGGCGACGACGTCGCCCGCGGCCTCGACGCCCTCGTCGGCGCCAGCGAGCTGCAGGTCCGCGGCGAGACGTTCCGCTACGACTGCTCGGGCCTGGTCTGCGCCGCGTACCACCAGGTCGGCCTCGATCTCGAGGGCCGCAACGGCGAGGCGCTGTTCCAGCTCGCCCGGGACGAGCACGTCTTCCACCGCCGGCACAAGCCCCAGCCGGGAGACGTGGCGTTCTTCGACAACACCTACGACCGCAACGGCAACCGGCGCCTCGACGACAGGCGCACCCACGTCGCGGTGGTGGAGAGCGTGGGCGACGACGGCACCATCGTGCTGGTCCACAAGGGCGGCTCGGGGGTCACCCGGATCCGGATGAACCTGCGCCACCGCCGCCTGCACGCCGACGACGACGGCACCGAGCTGAACAGCTTCCTGCGCAGCGAGACGAGCAAGGACAAGCCCTGGACCAAGTACCTCTCGGGCCAGCTGTGGGCCGGCTTCGCCTCGCTGTGGAAGGTGGACCCCGCGGACGATTGAGTCGTTGACGCCAGGCCGTTCCTGGCTACCATGCACCCCACGAGCGCGCGCCCATGAAGATCCTGCTGGTCCGCCCGCAGGCCGACCCCGAGACGATCGGCCTGCAACACGTGATGCTGGTCGAGCCCCTCGAGCTCGAGGTGCTGGCCACGGTCGCGCCCGCGCGCGACACGTGCGTGATCGCCGACCTGCTGATGGAGCCCCACGACTTCCGGCACTTCCTGCGCACCGTGCAGCCGGACGTGGTGTGCGTCACCGGCTACATCACCAACGTGCCGGCGATGCTGCAGTACTGCCGCGACACCAAGCGCTTCGACGAGCGCATCGCGACGGTGCTGGGCGGCGTGCACTGCGAGGTCTGCCCCGAGGACCTGGACGACCCGGCTGTGGACTACCGCGTGGTGCGCAACGCCGCGGTGGTGTTCCCGCGGCTGATCGAGCACATCCGCGGCGGCGAGGCCCGCCCCGAGGGCGTGTTCGGGCCCGGCGAGGCGGTGGACCGCGCCGCCCTGCCGGCCTTCGACTGGACGGTGCCGATCCCCGACCGCTCGGGGACGGCGAAGCACCGGCCGGGCTACTTCTACATCTTCCACGACGAGGTGGCGCTGCTGAAGTCGGCGTTCGGTTGCCCGTATCAGTGCAACTTCTGCTTCTGCCGCGAGATCACCGGCCACCGCTTCCACGTCCGGCCCCAGGGCGAGGTGATCCGCGAGATCGCCGGCATCGCCGAGCGCAACGTCTACATCGTCGACGACGACTTCCTCACGTCGCGCGCGCGGGTCCGCGACTTCGTCGACGCCAACCGCACCTACGCGCTGGACAAGCGCTACCTGCTGTACGGCCGCGCCGACTTCATCGCCCACAACCCGGACCTGATGGAGGACTTCCAGGGCGCCGGGCTGAGCACCGTGATCGTCGGCTTCGAGTCGTTCGACGACGCCGAGCTGAAGACGATGGAGAAGGGCATCGACGCGGCGACCAACGCCGAGGCGATGCGGATCCTCCGGCGGCTCGGGATCGACTGCTACGCGACGATCATCCTGCAGCCCCACTGGGGCCTCGAGGACTTCGCGCTGCTGGGCCGCAAGCTGCGCGAGCTGAACGTCTCGTACGTCAACCTGCAGCCGCTGACCCCGCTGCCCGGCACCGGCGTGACGGTCCCCGACGAGGACCTGGTGATCCCCCGCGACGACTTCGTGCGCTGGGACCTGGCCCACGTCACCGTGCGGCCGACGAAGCTGACCGTCCCGGAGTACTACCAGGCGATCATCGACGGCTACACCAGCACGCTGTACCAGGTGGGCCCGCTGCTGAGCTACCTGAAGTACCCGCCGCGGATGCTGTACAAGATGATCAGCGGAAACATGAAGGTCTACCGCCAGTACGTCCACAAGCGCGAGGAGGCCGCGCGGGGTGCCTAGGGACGGCCGCTATAAGCTGCTGCTGATCCAGCCGACGCAGTACGGCGAGGACGGCGCGCTGTGCAAGCAGCCACGGATCTACCTTCCCGGGCTGGTGTTCCCGCTGCTGTCGGCGATGACCCCCGACCACTGGGACGTCGAGGTCGCCCTCGAGGTCGTCGACGACATCGACTTCGACGGCGACTACGACCTGGTCGGGATCGGCACGATGGGCTACGCGATCTTCCGCGGGGTGGAGATCGCCGAGGAGTTCCGCCGCCGCGGGGTGACGGTCTTCATGGGCGGCTACATGGCCTCGCTGGTGGCCGAGATGGCCCTGGAGTTCGTGGACTCGGTCGTCGTCGGGGACGCCGAGACGGCGTTCCCCCACCTGCTGCGCGACTTCGAGCAGACCGGCACGCTGCAGCCGATCTACGACGAGCCGATCGGCGACGTCTCCGGGCTGCCGCTGCCCCACTACCACCACCTGACGAGCAAGCCGATCGGCACGATGCTGCCGGTCCAGGCCGGGCGCGGCTGCCCCAACGCCTGCACGTTCTGCTCCATCGCCTGCATCTACCAGGGCCGCTACCTGGCCCGCCCGGTGGACGAGGTGATGCGCGACATCCGCGCGATCCGGGAGCTGGGCTTCAAGGAGTTCTACCTGCTGGACGACAACATCGTGGGCAACCCCCGCTTCCTCGAGGAGCTGTGCCACGAGATCGAGCCGCTGGGGATGACCTGGGCCAGCCAGTGCTCGCTGCAGCTGGCGCGCAACGAGCGGCTGCTCGAGGCCGTCGCCCGCGCCGGCTGCAACATGCTGTCGTTCGGGATCGAGTCGATCACCCAGGAGGGGCTGGACAAGCTGGGCAAGAGCTGGGTGCGGGTCGACGAGCACGAGGAGCTGCTGCGCCGGATCCAGGACGCGGGGATCCTGCCGTCCACCGAGATGATGGTCGGCACCGACAGCGACACCGTCGAGTCGATCCGCGCCACCGCCGACTTCATCGACCGCACGCGGATCCCGATCCCGCGGTTCTACATCCTGACCCCGATGCCCGGCACCGCGCTGTACGAGGAGCTGAAGCGCGACGGCCGCCTCGTGACCGAGGACCACAAGCTGTACAACGGCTCGCGGGCCGTGCACCGCCCGGCGCGGATCACCCCCGAGGAGCTCACCGAGGAGTACTGGCGGCTGTACAACACGGTGTTCTCGCGCCGCAACATCCTGCGCCGCACGCTGCTCAACCCGTGGTTCCTGCGGCGGCCCAGGCAGGCGCTGTTCTCGTTCGTCGTCAACCTGCACTACCGGCGGTACGTCACCAAGCGCGTACCACCGAATATTTTTTGACGACATGCTGTTCCGCAACTACGGCACCGACCTGCGCTTCGCCCGGATGTTCCTCCCGGCGCTGCTGAAGGTCTCGCTGCGGGCGCTGTGGTACGTCAACCTGCCCACCAAGCGGGCGATGCTGCGGATGACGCTGCGCCGCTGGCTGGTGTGGCTGCCGTTCAAGCTGCGCGCCTGGCGCGAGGGGCTGGCCCCGCCGGTGACGCTGCACGTGATCGACGACGTCGGCTGCCGCGCGGCGTGCGCCAACTGCGTGTTCACCGCGTTCCGCGACCGCCGCGATCGCCTCTCGCTGGACGAGCTGAGCGACCTGCTGGACCAGGCGCTGGCGATGAACGTGACCAACGTCTACCTGGTGGGCGCGGACCCGTTCTACCGGGACGACACCGCCGAGTTCCTCGCGGTCCTGGCCCGCCACCGGTACCAGTACTTCTTGCTGTTCACCGAGGGGCAGGAGGTCGCGCCGGCGCACCTCGATCAGCTGCGCGCCGCGGGCAACGTCGCGCTGGTGCTCAACATCGACGGCCTCGAGGACGCCACCGAGCGGCGCAAGGGCCACGGATCGTTCGACGCCCAGCGGCAGCTGCTGGACGGCCTGCGCCGGCGGCGGATGGTGTTCGGGGTGTCGTCGATGACCTCGACGGCCAACCTCGACGAGGTCACCTCCGAGGCATTCGTGCGCACGCTGGACGAGGCCGGCGCCTACTTCCTGGCCTACATCCCGTACTCGCCGGTGGACCGCCGCGCCGAGGCGCACCTGATGCTGACCGACGAGCAGCGCGACGGCCTGTTCGACCGCGCGCTGGCGCTGAACCGCACCACCGCCCGCCGGATGATCGTGTTCGACCTGCTGGGCATCGAGCAGAAGCTGACGTCGTGCCCCGCCGGGGTGTACTCGATGACCGTCTACCACGACGGCACCGTCACGCCCTGCCTGGCGATCCCCGCCGGCCACGAGGCCAGCAACGTGCGCCGCCGCCCGCTGGCCGCGATCTGGCGCGACGACCCGCTCTACGGCGCGATCCGGGCGCGCCACGCGGCGCTGGCCGCGCGCAACCGCCGCGACGGCACCCGCGAGCGCGTGCACTGCATGTTCTTCACCGACACCGCGTTCCTGCACGACTACTTCGAGGCGCACCAGGACGACATCCGGGTCCTGGCCCCCTACGCCACGCAGCTCGGCGAGGAGCGCGAGGACGACACCCCGGCGGAGGCCGCCCGGGCATGACCGTCCGGTTCCTGCGCGGGCCACGCAAGTGGCTGTTCGATCTCGGGCTGGCGCTGCGCGTGGCGCTGCGCGGGATCGGCCGCTTCGGCCCGCTGGGGCTGGTCCGCGAGCTGCGCGCCTACCTGCGCGACAACCGCAACCTGATCGCCGGCTCCGCGGACCGCTACGTCGAGCGGGACGGCGAGGTCTACGCCGCCACCGCGATCCCCGCGCTGAGCAGCCCCCACTTCACCGAGTACCTGCTCACCGAGGTGGAGACCTTCAACCGCCAGCGGATCGCCCCGCTGTGCTTCGCGATCGTCGCGATCTCGTCCCGCTGCCCGTACCGCTGCAAGTACTGCTACGCGCTGGGCGAGCTGTGCGACGAGGAGGTGGTCCCGCTGCCGGTGCTGCAGCGCACCCTGCGCGGCCTGACCTCGCTGGGGGTCCACAACCTGTTCCTGTCCGGCGGCGAGCCGATGCAGCGCGCCGACGAGCTGCCCGCGCTGATGGCCGCCGCCGAGGACGGCGTCGACTCCTACACGCTGGTCAGCACCGGCTGGCACATGACCCCCGAGGCGCTGCGCCCGATGCTGCCGCACAAGCTCGAGGGCGTGGTGATCTCGCTGGACTCCCACCGCCCCGAGGTGGTGGTCCGCTCCAAGGGCCACCGCGACGCGTTCGACAACGCGCTGCGCGGGATCGACGCCGCCGGCGAGCTGGGCCTGCTGGTCTCGACGGACTGCATGGTCACCGAGCAGCTGCTGCAGCCCGAGGAGTTCGCCGCCTACGTCGCGTTCGTCCGCGGCCGCGGCGTGCAGTTCGTCAACTTCTTCCCGCCCCACGCCATCGGCGGCGCCGAGCGCTACCACGTCTCGACGCTGTCCGACGCCCAGTTCGAGCAGCTGGAGCGGCTGATGGACGGGGTCAACCGCGGCGCCGGCCACGCCGCCGACCCGCTGGCCTACTCCGCCGTGGTGTGGGAGCGCCGCCGCGGCTGCGTCGCCGGCCAGCAGTTCGTCTACGTCGACCCCCGCGGCGACGTGCGCCCCTGCCCGTTCCTGAAGCAGGCCACGGCCAACGTCGCCGACGTCCCGATCGAGCAGATCGTCGGGCAGATCCGCGCCATCGGCGAGCAGGGCGGCTGCTACGGGCAGTACGAGAACCTCGAGATCGGCCACCGCACCGGGACGAACGGGGGCTGACCGGCGGCCCCGCCGCGCGCGGCGGAAAAACCTCCCCGTCGTTGACAACGCACACGGCAACGCCGACCTTGGCTCCGTGCCCCCCGCCCGTCGCACGGCCTCGATGGCCTTCATCCTCGTGACCCTGTTCCTCGACGTGCTCGGGCTGGGGATCGTGATCCCGGTGTTCCCGGAGCTGGTCACCGACTTCCTCGACGGCGACGTCAGCCGCGCGTCGGTGTACTACGGCTTCCTGGCGTCGTCGTTCGCGCTGATGCAGTTCGTGTTCGCGCCGGTGCTGGGGGCGCTGTCGGACCGCTTCGGACGGCGGCCGGTGCTGCTGATCGCGCTGTTCGGGTTCGGGGTCAACTACCTGATCCTGGCGTGGGCCCCGACGCTGGCGTGGCTGTTCGTGGCGCGGATCCTCTCGGGGATCATGGGCGCCTCGTTCACCACCGCCCACGCCTACATCGCCGACATCTCGACCCGGGAGGACCGCGCGGCCAACTTCGGGCTGGCCGGGGCGGCGTTCGGGCTCGGCTTCATCTTCGGGCCGGCGCTGGGCGGGCTGCTGGGCCACCTCGGACCCCGCGTGCCGTTCCTCGTCTCCGCCGGGATCGTGCTGCTCAACTGGCTCTACGGGCTGCTGATCCTGCCGGAGTCGCTGCCCGCCGAGCGGCGCCGTCCGGTCTCGCTCCGCGAGGCCAACCCGCTGGGGGGGATGGCGCTGCTGGCCCGCTACCCGCTGGTGGCGGGGCTGGCGGTGACCTTCGTGCTGGTCTCGCTGGCGCAGCGCGGGATGGAGTCGATCTGGGTGCTGTACACCCACTACCGCTACGGCTGGGAGGAGCTGCACAACGGGCTGGCGCTGGCGCTGGTGGGGCTGATGGGGGCGCTGGTCCAGGGGGGACTGGTGCGCCGCGTCGTGCCGCGGCTGGGGGAGCGGCGGGCGATCCTGATCGGGATCGCGATCGCCACCGCCGCCTACGTCCTGTACGGCTTCGCGTTCCACCCCGCGATGCTGCTGGCGACCATCCTGCTGGGCTCGCTGGGTGCCATCGGGCCCCCGGCGATCCAGTCCCTGGTGGCGGGGACCGTCTCGCCGCGGGAGCAGGGCGCGACCCAGGGCGCCCTGACGTCGCTGATGAGCATGACCGCGATCGTCGCGCCGCTGATCGCGACGCAGCTGTTCAGCGCCTGCACCGGCGACGACGCGGTGGTGGAGCTGCCCGGGATCCCGTTCCTCGCCGGCGCGCTGTTCATGGCGATCTCGATCCCGCTGCTGCTGCGCACCTTCCGCCGCAACCCGCCGGCCGCGGCTGGCGGATCGGCGGCGAGTGATTAGGGCTGGGTGCGGAGGACCGAGATGACCGAGATCCCCCCGAACCTGGTGGAGGTGTTCCCCCTCCCCGACTGGCTCGACCCCTGCGACGCGCCCGGCCTCAAGACGACGCGCGGGTCCAGCTGCGGCAGCACGTGCGGGTGCGGCGACGAGCCCCCCCAGCCGCTGGTCCTCGCGGACGAGCTGGAGCGGTTCCGCGGAGAGCACCCGGAGGCCGAGCTGCAGGTCCGCGGCTACGACGACGACGCGGTGGACCTGACGCTGGCGAGGCTCAACACGATCCTCGAGGCCAGCAACCAGCAGCTGCGCGTCGACCGCGCGTCGCTGACGGAGGTGATGCGGCAGATCGGGCCGCTGGTGGCGGTGGCGGGGCGGCTGGCGATCGCGGGCGTGATCCCCACCGCCGAGCAGCTCGCCCACGAGCTGCGGCGGCGGGCGCCGACCGGGGCCTGAGCCGGCACGAAATCCCAGCCGAGTGCTGGGGTTGCGCCCCCTGCCGTGGTACGTTGGATGGGCCCTCCTTGTCGGCCGGAGGTGGGGGAGGAGAAGGGTTCGACGTGCCCGTGGTCCGGGATGCCCACCGCATCCCCTCCCCTCCGCGCCCGGGATCCTGTCGGCGAGTCTGCGTGGCGATCCTGACCGTGCTGTTCGGAGCGGCGTCCGGGTGTACCTCGGGCGACGACGGCGTGCAGGTCGAGGCGTGGGTCAGCGAGCGGATCCCCACGGTGATCTCGGTGCACGGGATGGCCGAGGTGGACGGGGCCGAGGGGGGGACGATCACGGTCACGTCCGGCGACGAGGAGCGCCGGTACCCGGTCCAGCTGGGCCCCGAGAACGGCTTCGACCAGCTGCTGCTCGGGCTCAAGCCGGACACCGAGTACCGCGGCGAGGTGACCGTCGAGACGCCCGACGGCCCGGTCGCCAGCGAGCCGTTCACCCTCGCCACCGGGCCGGTGCCCGCGTCGCTGCCCCACCTGGACCACACGGTCCACGACGCGTCGCGGATGCCCGCCGGCTACGTCGTGACCTCGGTGCTGGCGTTCCCCTCCGCGGTGGTGATCCTCGACGACGAGGGCGACTACGTGTGGTGGTACCAGCTGGGCAACGAGGATGCCCCGGTCACCCGGGGACAGCTGTCCCGCGACGGGGAGTGGATGCTGTTCCTGGTCTCCGAGCTGGTCCTCGAGGACGGCGCCGGGGAGGGCGGCGACCAGCCGCTGGTCCGGGTCCGGCTGGACGGCAGCGACCGCCGCGAGGACGGGATCCCCGGCGCGCACCACGACTTCGTCGAGCTGCCCGACGGCAGCATCGGGGCGATCGCCCACGACCTGCGCGAGGTGGACGACGAGGGGGTCCGCGGCGACCGGATCGTCGAGCTGGCCCCCGACGGCACGCTGACCGAGGTGTGGTCGATCTGGGACCACGTCGCGTACGACCCGACGCAGGTACTGGAGCCCGGCACGGGCTGGACCCACGCCAACGCGCTGGACTACGACGAGGCCGAGGACGCCTACTACCTGTCGGTCCGCAACTTCGGCTGCATCTACAAGATCGACCGCGCGAGCGGCGACATCCTGTGGACCCTGGGCAGCCCCGACAGCGACTTCCGGCTCCCCGACGGCGGGACCCACTTCTTCGCCCTGCAGCACCAGTTCGACGTGCTCGACGAGGGGATCCTGGTGATGGACAACGGCACCGACACGGCCGCCGGCTCGCGGGCCGTCGAGGTGACCCTCGACCTGTCGCTGGCCGCGGCCGAGCCGGTGTGGACCTACGCCGCCGACCCGCCGCTGTACACCTTCGCGCTGGGGGACGTCCAGCGCCTCGCCGGCGGCGAGACGATGGTGACGTGGAGCACCGCGGGGCAGATCGACCTCGTCGATCCGGCGGGGGCGCCGATCGCCCGGTGGAACGCCTCGGTGGGCGGGGGGATCGGCTACAGCACCTGGACGGAGCACCTGCCCGGCGCCCCGTGACCCTCCCGGGGGCGAGCCGCTACAGCCGCAGCTTGAACACCACCAGCCCCGAGAGCCCGACCTCGGTGGGGGCCCCCTCGCGGCTGACGTTCTCGTCGAGATCGACCAGCACGCCGATCGCGACGTGCTGCGGGATCAGGATGTCCACGCCGACGCCCTGGTGCAGCCCCACGCGGGGTGGCGCGCCGGCCCCGTCGAGCTGCCGCGCCCACACCGGCCCGGCGCCGACGCGCAGGTACGGCTGGACCACCGGGATCGGGATGAACAGCGTGAAGTCGCCGTAGATCGCGCCGCGGGTGGTGCCCTGCTTGTCGAACCGGTCGGTGCCGAACCGGCCGCTGACGCCCAGCCCGATGAACCCCAGCTTCAGATCGCCGCCGGCGCGCAGGTCCAGGCCGTTGTCGTCCAGCGTGATCGCCCGGTGGTAGCCGCCGGCCAGCCACCCCTGCAGGCCCACCGGGCCCTTGGCCGCGGCGCCGGTGGCGATCCCCAGCGCCAGCACCAGGCCCGCCATCACCGCCGCCCGCCTCGCGTTCGTGCCGCTCATCTGCACCTCCACCGACTCCGCCCCCGCCCTGGCTCCGCAATGCTCTGACGCGATCGTGACCGATGCCATTCGCCGACCGTCATACCGACAAGTTACCAGCTCCCGCGCGGGCAGCCACGCGCGCTCTCCCGGGGCAGCGCGCAGGCCCGCTCTCCTGGTACGATCCAGGGACGCGTGACGAGACGACGGGACGGACCACGCCGGTGACGCAACTCATCCAGATCATGCCCTGGATCGCGGTCCTGGGCGTCGTGGCGCTGGTGGCGCTGATCGTGATCCAGAAGCGCCGCAGCGCCGCGGGCAAGGCAGAGACGAAGGAGGCCGCGCCGGGCGGGGGGACGGCGCTGCTCGACCGGTTCCGCAAGCGCAAGCCCGCCCCGACCCCGGACGACACGACCGAGGAGATGCCCTGGGAGAAGGCGGACGCCGGGGAACAGGCCCCCGCAGCGGAGCGCCCCGAGGCGGCCCCGTCGCCGCCCGTGGCGCTGGAGTCGTACTCCGCCCGCGGCAAGCCCTCCAAGAAGGTCGACCGCCCGGCGGAGAGGATGGCGCGCTCGGGGCACCTGCCGGGGCTGTCGCCCCCGGCGTCCGATCGCCCGCCGACCCCGGACCCGATCGCGGCCGCCCCGACCCCGTCGGCGACGACGACGTCGGAGGACTGGAGCTCGCTGACCTCGTCGACGGCGATCCCGTCGGTCCCAGAGGCCACCCCGCTGCCGGAGGGCACGCCGATGCCGATGCGCCTCGCGGGGGTCCGCCCCCGCGACGTCGAGGAGGCGCGCAAGCTGCTGACCCGGCACGTCACCACCGCGATCGCCGCCAGCGACGCCCACGTCGGCTCGCAGCGGCTGTCCCAGCTGATCGCCGTGGCCGAGGGGATGGTCCGCGCCCGGCCGGCGATGGACAACCCGCGCACCGCGCACCTGCCGGCGAAGGTCCAGCTGGCGATCCGGATGGCCGAGGAGATGGGCCGCCAGGCCCGCCCCGGACAGGACGACGACGCCGATCTGGCCGCGGTGATGGTCGACGTCGTGATGCGGCTGCGCGAGGAGAGCTAGTGCCCCTGGCTAGCGCCGCGGCCCCGCGATCAGCTGGCGCGCCGCGGCGGTGATCCGCGCCACGCTGGGCAGCGCCGCCTGCTCCAGCGGCCGGGCGTAGGGGATCGTGTCCTCGACGCAGACTCGCGCGAAGGCAGGCCGCAGCCCGGCCTCCAGCGCCGTGGCCGCCAGCTCGCCGGAGAGGCCGCAGTCGCGGTAGTCCTCGTCCACGACCAGCAGCCGCCCGGTGCGGGCCACCGAGATCGCGATCGCGTCGCGGTCCAGCGGGCGCACGGTGCGCAGGTCGATCACCTCGCACGAGATGCCCTCGGTGGCCAGCTGCCCGGCCGCGGCCAGCGCGCGGTGGACCCCCACCGACAGCGAGGCGATCGTCACGTCGCTGCCCTCGCGGCGCACCGCGGCGACCCCGATCGGGACCTCCTCGAGGGGCTCGGGGACGTCGCCGCGGGCTCCTGCGGCGGGGACGTCGAACGAGACCGTGTCGCGGCCGCCGCGGGCCAGGAAGTCGAGCAGCACGGCGCTGAGCAGCTTGTGCTCCATGAACACCACCGGGCCGTCGTGGCGGATCGCGGCGAGCATCAGCCCGGCGGCGTCGGCCGGCGTCGAGGGCACCACCACCGACAGCCCCGGGATCGCGCCGAGCAGGCCCCACAGCGCCTGCTCGTGCTGGCCCCCGTCGCCGTAGCCGCCGCCCACCGGCGCGCGCAGCACCAGCGGGCAGGTCCAGCGCCCGCCGGTGAAGCCCTCGAGCTTGGCCATGTGGTTCAGCACCGCGTCCAGCGCCACGCCGACGAAGTCGACCATGATCAGCTCGACCACCGGCCGCAGCCCGCCCATCGCCGCCGTGACCGCCGCGCCGACGAACGCGCTCTCGCTGATCGGCGTGTGGCGCACCCGCGTCGCGCCGAACCGGACGTACAGGTTGCGGCGCATCGTGTGGACGTCCTCGCCCAGCACGATCACCCGGTCGTCGTCGGCCATCGCGCGGGCCAGCGCGGCCTCGATGGCGTCGTCGCAGGTCATCCGCGTCATGCGCCGCCCTCCCCGACCACCTGGGCGACCACGGCCTGGATCTCCTCGAGGACCTCGGCGTCGATCGCGTCCAACTCGCCGGCCCGGGCACGCCCCAGGCGCTTGCGGGCCACCACCAGCGGGTCGTCCTTGCGGTCGCGCCCCTCGCCGCGGGCCTGGAGCATCAGGCCGGTCATCCGCGCCATCGAGGCGGCGCGGCTGGTCAACCCCCCGCCCCGGAGCGCCAGCGCCGAGCTGAGGATCCGGCCGAAGATCGGCCCGCCCTCGCTCACCGGGCGGTGGACCGCGCGCTGCAGCGTGTCGCCCAGCAGGTGCCCGTCGGGGCGCGGGCAGGTGGCGTGCAGGAAGGTCGGGCCGCGCCCCCTGCGGGCCCGGTCGAAGGCCGCCCCGGCGGCCTCCCAGATCGCCTCCGCGTCGGTCCCGTCGAGGCTCTCGGTCACCAGCCCGAAGGCCTCGGCGCGGGCGACCAGATCGCCGCCGGTGACCTCCGCCGAGCGGGTCGAGATCGCCCAGCCGTTGTCCTTGCAGACGAAGATCGCGGGCAGCTTCCAGGCCACCGCCAGGTTGAGGCTCTCCATCAGCATGCCCTGGTTGACCGCGCCGTCGCCGAAGAACCCGACCCCGACGCCGCCGGTCCGGCGCGTCACCGCGGCCAGCGCGAACCCGCACGCCGCGGGGCCGGCGGCGCCGACGATGCCCGACGACGCGGCGCGGTGCTCGCGGGAGAACAGGTGCATGTGCCCGCCGCGACCGCCGCACAGCCCGTCGGGGTGCCCGAGCATCTCGCGCAGCAGGGACGCCAGATCGACGCCGAGCAGCGCCAGCACCGGGGTCGGGCGGTGGTCGAGCGCCACGCCGTCGGCGTCGCCGACGTGGACCGCGACGCCCGCCGCGATCGCCTCCTCGCCGGTCCCGAGGTGCAGCTCGCCGGAGACCAGCCCCCGGGCCCACAGATCGGCCAGCGCCAGCTCGACCGCCCGCGCCCACGCCATCCTGCGGTACAGCTCCAGGAGCTCCATCCGTGGTCCCTCCGCCGGGCCTCCTCCGCACGATACCGCCTCCGGCCCCCCGGCGCCGCCCGGATGTGACAGACTGCCCGGCGAAGGGGAACCCACGATGCGCATCGCCGTCCTGACCTCCGGGGGGGACTCCCCCGGCATGAACGCCGCCATCCGCACCGTCGCCGCCGTCGGGATCGGCCGCGGGCACGAGGTCATCGGGGTCCGCTCCGGCTACGCCGGGCTGCTCGAGGGCGACGTGCTCGAGCTGGACCTCCCCGCGGTGACCGGCATCTCCGGCTTCGGGGGCACGATCCTCGGCTCGGCCCGCTCCAGCGTGTTCCCGACCCCCGAGGGCCAGCAACGGGCCGAGGAGCGCCTGCGCGAGCTGGGCGTCGAGGGCCTCGTCGTGATCGGCGGCAACGGCTCGCTGACCGGGGCCCACCTGCTGGCCGGACGCGGGGTCTGCCGGATCGTGGGCCTGCCGGCGTCGATCGACAACGACATCGGCCACTGCGGCCTGGCGATCGGCGTCGACACCGCGGTCAACACGATCGTCGAGGCCTGCGACCGGATCACCGACACCGCCCGCGCCCACCGCCGGGCGTTCATCGTCGAGGTGATGGGGCGGCACTGCGGGTTCCTCGCGATGCGCGCCGGGATCGCCGCCGAGGCCGACGCGATCCTGTACCGCGAGCGGGGCTACGACGAGGAGCACCTCGTGGCGCGGCTGCAGGACGTGCTGCACCGCGGGTTCGCCTCGGGGTGGCACAAGAAGCGCGTGCTGATCGTCAAGGCCGAGGGGGTCGAGGTCCCCACCGTGCGCCTGGCGCGGCGGCTGCAGGAGTACCTCGAGGAGATCGCCCCGGGGGTCGAGATCCGCGAGACGATCCTGGGCCACGTGGTGCGCGGCGGCCGGCCGTCGGCGATGGACCGCGTGATCGCCCAGCGTGTGGCGTACGGGGCGGTGCTGGCGATGGAGAAGGGCGCCCACGACGTGATGCTGGCCTGGGACGTGCCCGGCGGGTACGGCCGGGAGACCGCCGATCCGTACGTCCGGGTCGTACCGCTGGCCGACGCGCTGGAGGAGACCGCGCGGGTGCTCGACGGCAGCTCACCCGTGACGCGGGGCCGCGTCGCGTTGCTGGAGCAGGTCGAGGATCTGATGGTGCTGTGAGGGCCCACGGCGGACGCCGTCGCGCCGCTACTCCTCGAACCGGATCAGGGTGTCGCCGATCAGGATCTCGTCACCGGGATCGAGCAGCTTCTTGGAGATCCGCACGCCGTTGACCCTGGTGCCGTTGGGGGTGTCGAGGTCCTGGAGGATCTCGCGCTCGCCCACCGCGCTGACCTGGGCGTGGATCCGCGACGCCTTCTTGTCGAAGATCACCAGATCGCAGTCCATCGAGCGACCGATCGTGAAGTGGTCGCGGTCGATCTCGATCTCGTTGACCAGCTCCTGGTCGAAGAACACGTACAGCCGACCCCGGATCCGGGCGGGCCGTGGGACCCCTCCGGCGACCTCGCCGACGTAGGTGTCCGCGGAGTGATCGATCGGGTCGTTGCGCTTGCGGTCGGTCATGCTCGCCCACCCCGGTGGCGCCCCGGCGGGGTCGCCGCGCGCAGAAGCGTAACACAACGGCCTGGTGGGTCGCCCCGGCCTGCACCCCGCGGCGGCGCGGAGGCGGTAGGATGGTGGTCCGCGAGGAGGACCCACCGACGATGCTGACGCTGAGCTCCGACCCGGATCGCGCCCGCCGCGAGCTGACCGCCCTGGCCGCGTACCTGGTGACCTTCGCCCACGTCGACGGCCACCTCGATCCCGCGGAGCTGCGGCTGATCCGCTCGTCGCTGATGGCGGTCGTCGAGCGGCGCGTCGAGGCCACGCCCACGCGGCGCGACGCGGCGCAGCGCGCCGAGCTGCTGCAGCGCTTCCGGGACTACGTCGAGCAGGTGCTGTCGGCGGTGAGCCTGAGCGTCGAGGCCCTGATGGCCGAGTCGGTGTCCCACGAGGACGACCAGACCGCCTACGTCGCGACCCAGCTCAAGGCCCGCTGCCTCGAGGTCTTCGAGGGCTTCGAGCCCGACGCCCAGGCCGCCCTGCTCGACACCGTCGACGAGCTGATCATGGCCGACGGCGTGGCCCACCCCGCCGAGCTGCAGCTCCGCGAGGAGCTGCTGCACTGGCTCGCGTCCCCCGACGAGGTCGAGCTCGAGCCGATCGCCGAGCCCCACCCGGTGGTGGTCCACGACGTGGGGAGCCTGTTCCACGACGCCAGCGCCCACCCGTTCTTCGAGTCGGGCGAGGCCGCCTACTCGCCCGATCCCGGCCCCACCGGGCAGCTCGTGGCCAGCGACCGCGCCCTGATCCGGCGGGTGTTCGACGAGCTCGCCGCGCAGCGCGCGGCGGGGGGCGGCGCGCTGGCCGGCCACCGCACCGTCGCGGGGCTCGCCGGCCGTCCGGCGTTCCTCGATGGCCACGTCTACGCGATCCCGCGCGACCCGGACCGGCGCTACGAGCTGACCGTGCTCGGCGACCTGCACGGGTGCTACAGCTGCCTCAAGGCCGCCCTGATGCAGTCGGGGTTCCTGGACGGGGTCGGCGCCTACCGGGAGGACCCGGCGGGCCACCCCGAGCCCCACCTGATCCTGCTCGGGGACTACGTCGACCGCGGACACTACGGCATCGAGGGGGTGCTGCGCACCGCGCTGCGGCTCTTCGCGCTGATGCCCGGGCACGTCCACCTGCTGCGCGGAAACCACGAGTTCCTGGTCGAGGAGGCCGGCCGGATCAAGGGCGGCGTCCGCCCCGCGGAGTCGGTGGAGGAGCTGCGCCGCCACGCTCCGATGGAGCTGCTCCGCGACTTCCTGCAGCTGTTCGAGGGGCTGCCCAACCTGCTGCTGTTCGACGGGATGATCTTCGTCCACGGCGGGATCCCGCGGGACGACGTGTTCCGCGAGCGCTACCGCGACCTGTCGAGCCTCAACGACCCGTTCCTGCGGTTCCAGATGATGTGGAGCGATCCGAGCACCGCCGACGTGATCCCGGTGACGCTGCAGCGCCAGTCGATCCGCTTCCCGTTCGGCCGGCTGCAGGCCGCCGCGTTCCTCGAGCGGCTCGGCTGCCACACGCTGGTCCGCGGTCACGAGATGGTCGGCGAGGGCTTCCGGCGGACCTACGACGACGAGCGCAACCTGCTGATCACGCTGTTCAGCGCCGGGGGCGCGGACAACGCCGATCTCCCCCCCGACAGCCGCTACCGGCGGGTCTCCCCGATGGCCCTGACCGTCACCGCCGGGCCCGGCGAGCCGCCCGCGATCCACCCGTGGGCGATCGACTACCTGCCGTACAACGACCCCGGCCTCAACCGGTTCTACGCCGAGGAGGAGGAACTCGTCCTGGAGTGACGGGCCGCGGGCCCTTGCGGCGAGGAGTGTGGGGGGTGCCGATCAGGCCGCGGGGCGCTTCACCGCGGGGAGGGAGGCGGGGGGGGTGTCGGTGGACGGCGAGGGCGTCGAGCGCGGCGCCACGCGGAGCGCCGGCCGCGACGAGGACCTGGGCCGCCTCACGACGAAGCACCACCCCTTGAGCACCGACCAGCGCCAGCTTCCGATCTCGTCCATCTCATCAGCCTCCACCCCCCTCAGACGTCGCGGCGGCGGGACCGGGGACAGGGTATTCTCCCCCCATGCCCGGCGAGTCCCAGCCCGGCGGCGCCCCGCGGCGCTTCAGCCGCCACTCGCGCAAGGTGCTCAACGAGCACCACCTGGCGCGCTTCGCCGGCGACACGCTGCACGACCGCCTCGGCCGCGCGGTGTGCCGCGCCGCGTGCCTGCCGCGCAAGGAGCTGTTCGAGGCGTGGGAGGTGGCCCGCCGCGTACGCCGGCGGTTCCGCGGCGGCCCGGTCGTCGACCTGGCCTGCGGCCACGGCCTGCTGGCCTGGGTCCTGCTGCTGCTCGACGACACCAGCCCGCGCGCCGTCGGCGTCGACCGCACGCTGCCCGCCAGCGCCGCCCGCCTCGCCGCGGAGCTGGCCGAGACCTGGCCCCGGCTCGACGGCCGCGTCGAGCTGCGCGAGGGCGACGTCGCCGACGCCGAGATCCCGGATGGCGCGCTGGTCGTCTCGGTCCACGCCTGCGGCGGCCTGACCGACCAGGTCCTCGATCGCGCCCTGCAGGCCCGCGCCCGCGTCGCCGTGCTGCCCTGCTGCCACGGCCTCGGCGGCGGCGACACCGGCGCCCTCGACGGCTGGCTCGACCCCGCGCTGGCGATGGACGTCACCCGCGCCGCGCGGATGCGCGAGGCGGGCTACCGGATCTGGACCCAGACGATCCCCGGCGACATCACGCCCAAGAACCGGCTGCTGGTGGGGGAGCCGCGGTAGCGCATCCGCGGCGCCTGGCCGCGCGAAGCCGGCATCCTCCAGCTCCACCGAGCCCTCGACGGGACCGAACACGCCGTAGACCGCGCCGCAGTCGACCCCGTCGACCCCGTCGTGCAGCCAGGACCGAACGAGGATATCGTCGAGTCCATCGCCGTCGAGGTCGTGCTGCCCGACCAAGGGCATGATGATGTCGTCCTGACTCCGATGTCCTGTGGTCGCCGGCCACGAAACGTGCCGCGAATGCACTCCGGCGGGAAGTCCGTGAGATACCGGCCATCACGCGAGTTACTGCCGATGGGCCTGATCGGGCGCGGGGCAGGGACCGGATCGGATTCCGTTCTCTGTCGGAACAACCACCTTCCACCAGAGCCCATCCGCTCCCGGGACGGCCCCCGCTCCCGGTCGGCCTCCGTCGCCCACCCCGGGTCCGAGACCCACACCTCTCCACCACCAGGCGATCTCGACGACGAGTCCGCTGCCGGCTCGGCGTCTACTGCCCGTCCAGCCACCCGTCCAGGTTCTCGGCGTTCTCCCGCATCCCCTCGATCGTCATCGTCATCACCAGGTTCTCGGGCAGGTCGTCCTGGTCGGCGACCATCCAGGTGGTCTGGAGGTGGATCGAGCCGTCGCCGTCGGGCAGGAACAGGTTGAGGTAGAACTGCTGGTCGACCTGGAGCCACTCCATGTTGATCTCGGGGGGCTCGACGAGCCAGGCGCGCTGCGCCATCGCCCAGCCGCCCTCGAGCTCGATCCAGCGGTACTCGTTGTAGGCGTGGTTGAGGCTGGTGACGCCCATCGCGAGCACCCCTTCGAAGACCTCGTCGGTCTCGAGCCACAGGCACTCGCGGGCGACGAAGCAGTCGGGATCGGTGACGTAGTCCCGCTCGTAGGAGTCGTAGTTGTCCGGGGCGAACTCGTCGGGGCCGACCTCGACCAGGGCGGTCGCGGAGCGATCGACGGAGTGGCCGCTGCTGGTGGCCACCGTGACGCCGAAGATGCCGTCGACCGGGCGATCGGTACCGTCGAGGGCGTCGGTGATCTCGCGGGTCAGGCCCTCGACCTCGTAGCCCTCGGCGGTCTCCTCGAGGTGATCGGCGAGCCACGCGTCGAGGTTGGTCAGGCCGGCCCGGAGGTACTTGTCGCCCTCGTCGGCGTGGTGCTCGTAGAGGTACACGCCGAGCTCGTCGAGGGTCTCGGGGGCGTCGGGGGGGCGCTCGCAGCCAGCGCCCAGCGCGGCGGCGACGAGCAACACGATCGGGGTCGTCCTGACCTCGAGCATCGGTCGGTCCTTCCTGGTTCGGCTCACACGGAGCGCGAGGCGATCAGCGACAGCACGGCGCCGTTGTCCTCGTCCAGCGTCAGCACGCGGTTGAGCAGCGCCATCCCGTCGGCCGGCTGCCCCGCGTCGAGCAACGCCTCGCCGCGCGCCGGCAGCACCCGCAGCAGGTGATCGCGCAGGTGCTCCTCGTACCTCTGCGGATCCTGGACGTAGCGGTCCACCGAGAGCTCGCCCCCGCCGCCGACGTCGGACTGCGCCAGCGCGCCGCGCAGCTCGGCGCGCATCGCCTCGACGTCCGGGTAGCGGTCGCCGGGGTCGCGCTGCAGGCAGCGCTCGATGATCGCCGCGACCGCGGGGTGCAGCGACGGCTCGACGGACAGCGGATCGCGGTGCTCGCCGTCGATCAGCGCGCCGAGCAGCATCGCCGGGGTGCTGCCCTCGAACGGCAGCTCGCCGGTGGTCATCAGGAACAGCAGGGTGCCGAGGCTGAACAGGTCGCTGCGCGAGTCCAGCGGGGCGTTGCGCGCCTGCTCGGGCGACATGAACGCCGGGGAGCCGACCAGCGTCCCGGTCAGCGTGATCGTCGCCTCGTCGGCGATGCGGGCGACGCCGAAGTCCATCAGCTTCACCACCCCGCCGCGGTCGATCATGATGTTGGCCGGCTTGATGTCGCGGTGGATGATCCCCTGGCGGTGGGCCAGCGCCAGGGCCTCGCAGACCTGGTCGAGGATCAGCAGCGCGGGCTCGCTGGGGACGGCCCGGACGCGGTGCAGCAGCTCCCGCAGCGTCGGCCCGTCGACGAACTCGGTGATGATCGTCCAGCGCCCGTCCTGCTCCCCGGCGAAGCCGAAGATCCGGGGGATGTGGGGGCAGTCCAGCGAGGCCACCGCGCGGGCCTCGCGCTCGAACCGCGTGCGGGTCCGCTCGTTGGTCTTGAGGTGCTCGTGGAGGACCTTGACCGCGGCGATCTCGTCGCGCTCCACGTGGCGCCCGCGGAACACGGTCGCCATCGCACCCTCGCCGACCTGCTCGAGCAGCTCGTAGTCCTGGACGATCTGTCCGATCACTGGTGTCCTCGTCCGTGCACGGTCCGTATATTCTCCATGCTTCGTCGGGTCCAGACCAGCCGCCGGGGAGGAATCCCGCATGCGCCACGCGCTCACCACCACCGCCCTCGTCCTGTCCACCCTCTGCGCGGCGATCGCGGTGCGGCCGGCCGCCGCCCAGGACGCGCCGCCCGATCCCGCCGCCGAGATGGAGGCCGCGGCCCGGGAGGCGTACACAAGGGCCGCCGCCGGGGTCGCCCTGGGCAACGTGCTCCCCGAGGAGCCGTACCGCTGGTCCAAGCGCTGGATGGAGGCCGCGATCGGGCGCAACCCGGACTCCTCGGCGGCCGAGGCCCAGGCCCACCTCGAGCGGATGGAGCTGCTGCAGGAGGACCTCGACAAGGCGATCGCCGCGGGGATGGCGACGGCGGCGGGCCGCGCGATGACGCGGTACTACGTGGCCGAGGCCCGCGCGAACGTCGCCTTCGCTACATCGAGATAGAGCCCTCGCGGAAGTCGGTCTTGCCGATCCAGACGTTGATCAGGACCGGCCGCCCGGCGGCGGCGAGCTCCCGCGCCCGGGCCAGCGCGGCGGGCACCTCGCCGGGCTCCTCGACCAGGATGCCCTCGGCGCCGAACCCCGCCGCCACCCGGTGGTAGTCCACGCGGTCCAGCGTGGTCGCCACGTCGTCGCCGAGGATCGCCACCTGGTCGCGGGCGATCTGGGCCCACGCGCCGTCGTTGCCCACCACCGCGATCACCGGCAGCCCGTGGCGCACCATCGTGTCGAGCTCGCTGAGCCCGTAGCCCACCGAGCCGTCGCCGAACAGGACCCACACCTCCCGGGTGGGGTCCACCAGCTTGGCACCGAGGGCGAACCCGGCCCCGACGCCGAGGGTCCCGAACACGCCGGGGTCGAGCCACGTCAGCGGCCCCCGCGGGCGCACGACGTACGACGCGGTGGCGACGAAGTCCCCGCCGTCGGCGACCAGCACGGCCTCGTCGGGCAGCACCGCCTCGATCTCGCGGGCGAGGTGGATCGGGTTGACGAACTCGGTCTCCACCTCGGCCATCTCCGCGATCTCGCGATCCCGCTGCTCGTCGCGCTCGCGCAGCTGCCCGATCCACGCGGTCCACGGCGGAGACGCCCCGCCGGCGTCCCTCCGCGCGAGCTCGCCGAGCACCACCGCCGGGTCCCCCAGCACCGCGGCGTCGGGGCGGCGGTTCCTGGTCAGGTCCACCGGGTCGCGGTTGATCGCGATCACCGGCGTGGCGCCGGGCACGTGGCGCCCGTAGTCCAGCCGGAAGTCGAACGGGACCCCGGCCAGCACCACCAGATCGGCCTCGCGCAGCGCCTGCTTGCGCCGGTGGCGGACGTGCAGCGCGTGGGCCCGGCCCAGCAGCCCGCGGGCCATCCCCGACAGGTAGGTCGGGATCCCCAGGGCCGCGACGGCGGCCTGCAGCCGGTCGACGTCGCGCGGCGGCAGCACCGCCTGGCTGCCCACCAGCAGCACCGGCCGGCGGGCCGCGCCGATCCGCTCCGCGACCCGGTCGAGTACGTGCGGCTCGGCGGTGGGCACGACGTACGGCGCCGGGTCCAGGTCGTTGCCCCGCGCCCCGACCCCGGCGAACACGCGGTCCACGTGCCGCCGCAGGTACCACCGCACCGCGGTGGCCGTGACCCCCGCCGCCCGGCCGGAGGGCTTGGCCTGGTACCACTCCCGGACCAGCCCCTCGGGGTACAGCAGGTCGATCGGCAGCTCGACGAACACCGGCCCCGGGACCCCGTCGCGGGCGGTGGCGAACGCCCGGCGCAGCGTGGCCTCCAGCCGCCGCACGTGGCGCACCGTGGCGGCCCACTTGACGTGGGGCTCGACCAGCGCCATCTGGTCGATGTCCTGCAGCGAGCCGCGGCCCTTGAGCACCGTGGCGGTGGCGCCGCCGAGCAGCACCAGCGGCATCCGCGCCAGCTGCGCGTTCTTCAGCGCCGTGATCGTGTTGGTCACCCCGGGGCCGGCGGTGACCACCGCCACGCCGGGCACGTCGGTCAGGCGCGAGACGGCGTCGGCGGCGAACACCGCGGTGGCCTCGTCGCGCACGTCGACGACGCGGATCCCACGCCGCTTGGCGGCCACCAGGATCGGCGAGATGTGGCCGCCGCAGAGGGTGAACAGCTGGCGCACGCCGTGGGCCTGCAGCACCTCGGCGACGCGGTCGCCGCCGTGCTCGATGCCGGTCGCGGTCATGCCGCACCTCCCGGCCCCACAATAGGTAGCCGAGGCTAACTGGCAAGGGGACTCCGGCGCTCGGTGCCAGGGATCAGCCCGCGGGCGGGACCCACCCGCCCAGCGCGTCCTCGAGGTTGCGCGCCACGGCGATCGTCAGCGCGTCGCGGCCCTCGGCGCCGACCACCTGGACGCCCAGCGGCAGGCCGCCCCGATCGAGCCCCAGCGGCACCTGGGTCACGGGCGTCCACAGCACGTTGAACAGCCCGCTGTAGGCGAACTCCCAGAACCGCAGCAACGCCACGCCGTGGCGCATCGCCGTGCGCGGGAACGGCGGGTGGAGCAATACGCCGTCGTCGCCGAGCAGGTCCTCGAACGCCTCCCGCAGGGCGCGCCCCTCCTGCTGGCGCTGGCGCAGCCACAGGCCGGAGCCCGCGACGTGGGGGGCCAGCGTCTCGAACGTCACCAGCCCCAGCGAGGGCAGGATGTGGGCGCTGCGTCCCCGCAGGCCCCGCAGCAGCTCGCGGGCCAGGTCGATCGGCACGCCGTCCCCGACGATCTCCGAGAACGACCACCCCGGGACCTCGTCCATCAGCGCGGTGGCGATGTCCAGCCCGTGCTTCAGCGTCGGACCGCTCCACGGCTCCACCCGCGCGCCGCGGTCGGCCAGCGCGTCGGCCGCCCGGCGCACCGCCGCCCGCATCGGGCCCGTCACCGGGATCCGCCCGTTGTCCTCGGCGACGAACACGCGCAGCGCGCCCAACTCGCCCCCGACCAGACGGCGGCGCGGACGCAGCGGGTGCCGGCGCCCACGCGAGTCGCGCCACGCCGGGTCCTCGAGGATCCGCAGCAGCGGCAGCAGGTCCTCGGCCCGCCGCGTCACCGGGCCGCTGCACAGGAACCGCGCCCGCGGCCCCTCGGTGGGCGGGTACTGGCCGGCGCACAGGACCCGGCCGCCGCTGGGCTTGTGCCCGAACACGCCGTTGAAGAACGCGGGCAGGCGGATGCTGCCGGCCACGTCGCTGGCCAGCCCGAACGGCGAGCCGCCGGCCCCGACGATGGCGCCCTCGCCACCGCTGCTCCCGCCCGGGCAGCGCCGCGGGTCGTAGGCGTTGCCGGTGCGCCCGTGGAGCTTGTTGTAGGTCTCGAACCACATCAGCCCCTCGGGCACGTTGGTCTGCCCCAGCGGGATCGCACCGGCGGCCCGCAGCGCGGCCACCGGCGGCCCGTCGTCCGTGGCGACGACCGCCCGGCGTGCGCCGATGCCGACATCCCACGGCATCCCGCGCAGCGCGAACGCGGCCTTGATCGTGCACGGCACCCCGAGCAGCGGCGGCAGCGCGTCCGCCGGCTCGCGACCCACCCGCGCCTCGGCAGCCCGCGCCTCGGCCAGCGCCCGGCCGTAGCGGTCCCGGATCACGGCGTTGATCCGCGGGTTGACCGCCTCGATGCGGGCGATGTGGGTCCGGACGACCTCCACCGGCGAGACCTCGCGGCGGCGGATCCGGCGGGCCAGCTCGACGGCGGAGGCGCGCAGCAGCGTCATGCGGGGCGGGCTCAGAGGTCGTTGATCAGGGCCTGGTTGAGGCCCCCGGGGTAGCAGTACGAGTCGTAGTCGTCGAAGCCGGTGACCTGCACGCCGAACGGGGCGCTGCCCTCCAGCACGTAGGCCCCGTCCTGGACCTCGATGCGGACCACCTCCCAGTCGTTGGTCACGTGGGTGTACTCGACCCACCCGGGCCAGCTGTCGATGCTGGTGCCGTTGACCGTCACGGTGGACAGCGGCTCGCGGGTGATCACCATCCGGTCCAGGACCCAGGTGGGCGGGACCAGGACCACGTACGCCTCGAGGAACTGCTCCACGGGCACCGCCTGGACCATGCACGGGTCCCCGATGTCGCCGCCCTGCAGCTCGCCGATCATGTACTGGGTGACGAGGAACGCCTCGGTGCCGGTGACGTGGAAGTCCCCGGGATCGGTCGTCGCACCGCTGATCTGCAGCTCCGCGACCTCGCCGGGCTGCAGCGACAGCTGGTTTCCCGGCGGCAGCCCGGTGACCCACGCGCTGGCCTCGAACGTCAGGTCGGTGGGGTCGTTGCCGGCCATGAAGTGCCACACCGAGATCTCGGGCTGGCCCTGCTGCATCCGCACCGGCAGCCGCGCGCCGAGGTACTCGCTGCCCCACGTCTGGATCCCGAAGATCTGCTCCTCGATGTGGTCACACCAGGTGTTCTGCGGCGGGATGTTGGCGCAGCTGTGGCCGGCGAACACGCCGACCCGCTGGGTCGACTCCACCACGGTGCCCTCGAGGCTGGTGTTGGGCGGCGCGGTGACCTGCAGCACGTCGCCCTCGTCCATCGTGATCGGCCCGAACGGCACCCCCGGCTGTCCGGCCGGCACGATGCCCCCGGCGCTGGTGGCGACGGTGGGCGTGATCGTCACCTCGGTGCCGTCCACCTCGGCGATCACGTTCAGGTCGCTGTTGCCGTACTGGCTGCCCCACGCCGGGACGCGGTACATCGTGTCGTACGCCGAGGCCGGCAGCATCAGCGAGGCGTCGCTGGAGTACGAGCTGACGCCGTCGAGCGGGTTGAACTGGTAGGCGATGATCGGGATGTGCGAGGTCAGCCGGTAGGCGTTGCCCGGCTGCAGCCCGGTGCCGCTGATCTGGTTGTTCGGCAGCTGGAAGATCTCCAGCGACTGGGGCGCCACGGTGCGGCTGTCGAGCAGGTCCCAGGTCGCGCCGTTCTTCTTGTGCACCTCGACGTTGGCGTCCAGCGTCTCGTGCACGTTGGACGCCACGATGGCGTAGGGCAGCGTCACGTGCCCGGGGTCCTGCTCCATGTCGACGCCGTAGAACTTGCAGCCGATGCTGCTGCGCTCCTGCTCGGCCTGGTCGCACAGGCTGATGCACACCCCGCCCTGGCACAGCTCGCCCTGCATCGGGTCGCAGTAGGTCACCCCGCTGTAGCTCAGCCCGCCGGGATCGCACTCCACCACCTGGTCGCCCTCGCACCAGCGCTGCCCCGGGTAGCACAGGATGCAGCCCATCCCCGGGAAGCAGGTGAACTCGTTGGCGGTGTCGCACTCCTCCTCGGACGCGATGTCGCCGTTGGCGTCGCAGGTCACCGCGGTCATGTAGTCGCAGATGATCTCGCCGGGGTAGTCGTCGCAGATGTCGCCCGCCGGCGTGGTGTCGTCGTCGTCGGCGGCGTCGTCGTCGGCCCCGTCGTCGTCGGCCCCGTCGTCGTCCCCCGACGAGGGGGGCGGCCCCGTGGGACAGCCGAGCAGCAGGCCCAGCACGACCAGCGGTGGCAGCGTGCGGAGATCGAAGCGCATCTCGAGAACCCTCCGGCGAAGGTGGACCGACCCGTCTGTCATCCTAGCGGATGAACCGCGCTGTAAGGAAATTGTTAAGGAAGTTCAGAACCGCTTCGAGATGTACTCCTCGATGGCGTCGCGGGCGAAGCCCAGCACGACCTCGGGCGGATCCCCCGGATCGCAGTACTCCGGCGTCTCGATCACCGCCTCGACCATCTCCTCGTACCACGCCGCGCCGACGATCCGGTCCACCACCGCGGCGCCCACCCCCGCGGCGAGCAGCTCGTCCCGGTCGGGCGCGGCGAAGCGGACCACGCAGCCGCCCTCGCCGGCCTCGAGCGAGACCCGCTGGAGCAGGATCTCCCTGGCGCGGCGGATGTCCGACGGATCGACGGTCATGGTCAGCCCTCCCCCCCGGAGCGTACCCGAACCGCCCCCTGCCGGGGAAGCGCGACCGGGCAATCCCGCGCACGGGCACCCATCGACCCCGGCCCCTGGAGCCGGTCGTGCTCCTCCTCGGGCCAACACGGAACCACTGGCGAGGAGGGCATCATGGGACACATCCGCAACACCCTGTTCGCCGCCGTGGGCGTCTCCCTGGTCGCGATGCTGGGGTGCCCATCGGCGGACGGCGACTACACGGCCGACGACGACGACGGCTGGTGGGACGACGACGACGCCGGCGACGACGACGGCTGGTCGGACGACGACATGGCCGACGACGACGCCGGCGACGACGACACCGCGGGGGACGACGACACCGCGGGGGACGACGACACCGAGGTCGAGCCGGAGATCTGCGAGGACGCGCCCACCGAGCCGACCACGTTCTACCTGTCGGCCGACGACTCCAACTCGATGGCCTCGCCGGTCCACGCCCGGCAGCTGATCGAGCAGGGCGTCGAGATCCACGGCGGGATCCGTCCCTACGAGTTCCTCAACTACTACGACTTCTACTACCCGCCCGCGCAGCCCGGCCACGTGCGCATCGCGCCCCAGGTCAAGGTCACCCCCGAGGGCGAGTACACGCTGCTGATCGGCGTGGTCGCGCCGTCCACCGAGGACCTGCCCCGCCGGCCGCGGTCGCTGACGTTCTCGGTGGACACCAGCGGGTCGATGGGCGGGTTGCCGATCGGCGTCGCCCAGGAGACCCTGCGGCAGATCGCCGGGCACCTCGAGAACGGCGACCGGGTCTCGATCCTCGGCTGGAACACCCAGGTCGTGCCGTACCTCGAGAACCACGCGGTCGCCGGCCCCGACGACCCGCAGCTGCTCGCGGCGATCAACCAGCTGAGCGCCGGCGGCTCGACCGACCTGCACAACGGCCTGGTCAAGGCCTACCAGCTGGCCACCGCGATGTACGACGAGGAGCGGCTCAACCGCGTGATCCTGATCAGCGACGGCGGCGCCAACGTCGGGGTCACCGACGAGCAGCTGATCGCCGACCACGCCGACGACGCCCTGGCCGAGGGGATCTACCTCGCCGGCGTCGGCTGCGACGACTCGGCCTCGGCGTACTCCGACGTGCTGATGGACCAGGTCACCGACGCGGGCAAGGGCGCGTACGTCTACGTCGACAGCGTCGACGAGGTCGGCACCGTGTTCGGCAACGAGGCGCGGTTCCTGTCGGTGATGGAGATCGCGGCGCGCGAGGTGCAGCTGTCGATGACGATGCCCGAGGGGTTCGTGATCGACGAGTTCCACGGCGAGGAGTACTCGGAGGACCCCGAGGAGGTCGAGCCACAGCACCTCGCCCCCGGCGACGCGATGCTGTTCCACCAGAACCTGGTGGACTGCGCCGACGAGCTCCACGACGGCAGCGAGGTGTTCGAGTTCGCCGTGACCTGGATCGACCCGATCACCCGCGAGGAGCAGGTCGACACGCTGACGATGACGATGGACGAGATGATCGCCGCGGCCAACCTGCAGATCGACAAGGCCGACGCGATCGTCGCCTACGCGATGTCGCTGACCAAGGTCTGGGCGCTGAGCAGCGTCCAGGAGCGGGAGGCGCTGATGGACGAGGTGATCGGCCAGGTCCACGACGCCTACGTCTCCACCGGGGACGCCGACCTCGCCGAGATCGAGCAGCTGCTGACGCACTACCGAGACCACGTCGTGCTGTAGCGCCGGCTCCACCCGTCCGCCGCGCGGCGCCCCGGTCGAGGCCGCGCGGCGGGCATCCCCCGGAGGTCCGGGGCGGGACCGACGACGGTGCCGTCCCGGCCTCCCCTCCGGGCCCCGCACGACCCACCGCGGGGGCGCCGATCTTGCATCCCCTCCGCGCGGCCTGACGCCGGTCGCAATCGGGGCCACCGGAGCACCGCCCACTGCGCCTCTGGAGGCGACTCGCCCCGCTGGGGGCGCTGACGCTGCTGGGGCACCCCGCCCCGGGGTGGGGTGCGCCCGCGACGGCCCGGGTCCAGGTCGACACGCCCGGCTGGAGCGCCCGCGTGGTGTGGACCGCGGACGACGGCGAGCAGCTGCAGCTCGGCGAGACGATGCTGCAACGCGAGCCGTGGGTCGTCCCCGCGGGGCCCGCCCGGATCTGCGTCCACGCGCCTGGATTCGTCCCGCACTGCCGCGCGATCGAGCCCGCCGCCGGCGAGCTGCTCCAGATCGAGGTGTGGCTCGCCGAGCTGCAGCCGCGGCCTGCGACGGTGTCGCTGCCCGCGCGCGTGGTGTCGGTCCAGCGCCGCGTCGACGGCGTGCGCGAGGCGTCGGCGGTGGCGGTCGACGGGGCGGTGACCGTCCCGGCGCGGCACGACGTGTGGCTCGAGATGGTCGACGCCGGCGGGCACCGCTGCCTGTGCCACCTGCCTGCCCCGGAGCCGGGGGAGGACTACTCCTGCTGGTGGCCTTGTGGGGACAGCTCGGGCAGGTAGTCGGCCAGCGGCAGCACCCGCAGCAGCGGCCACAGCGGGTTGCGACGGTACAGCTCCAGCGCCGCGGCGTGCATCGCCGCCGTCGGGGCCGCGCAGCAGTCCTCGACCAGCACGGCGCGGAGGTCCAGCGCGACGGCGTCCAGCGCCGTGGTCAGCACGCAGAAGTGGGTCGTGATCCCGGCCACCGCGACCGCCTCGACGCCGAGGGTCCGCAGCGTCTGGTCCAGGTCGGTCTTGAAGAACGCCGAGAACCGCCGCTTGGGCAGCACCACGTCGCCCGGCTCGCGGTGCAGCAGCGCCGTCGGCTCGGCGCCCGGCGTGCCGCGGAGCGCGTGGGGCTGCATCTTGCCGCCGAACAGGAAGTCGCCCTCGAGGAACGAGTCGCAGGCGAACACCACCGGGTGGCCGCCGGCCCGCGCCGCCGCGGTGAGGCGGTCGATCGCCGGCACGATCGCCCGCGCCGGCCCGGTGATCGGCAGCGGGTGCGCCGGGTCGAAGTAGTCCTCGAGCATGTCCACCACGATCACCGCGCTGCGCACTCCGGACACCTCCTCGCGGCACGGATGGTACCAACCGCGCGCGCGGTTTCACATTCGATCGCGATCGGGTACCTTGGCGCTCGAACCCCCGGTAGGGAAGGCCACCGCGATGAAGAGCCTGTTCCAGTCCCTGCTCCACCCGACCAGCGCCGTCGACGAGAGCCGCGCCGACGTGCTCGAGATGATCCACGCCTGCAAGGACATGTACGTGATGGTCCTGCAGGCCCTGCACGACGAGCACCCGGACCACACCGTCGAGCGGGTCCACGAGAAGGACCGGCGGGTCAACGAGCTCCACGCCGGTGTCCGCCGGCGCAGCTACCAGCACATGGCGCTCAAGCCCGGCGACGAGCTGCTGCCGACGCTGCAGCTGCACGAGATCGTCGGTGAGATCGAGCGGGTCGGCGACTACTCCAAGAACATCGCCGAGCTCTCCGAGATGATCCCCGGCGGTGTGCAGTGGGGGTCCTACGAGGAGGGGATGGCGACGGTCAAGGCCGAGATCGTCGAGATGTTCGACCTCACCGAGCACGCGATCGACACGGGCGACGAGTCCTCGGGCCAGCGCGTCATCGAGCGGTACGAGTCCATCTCCCGCTACTGCGACGCGACCCTGGCCGAGGCGATCCGCCGCGACGAGGGCGAGCCCGAGCGCGTCGAGCGCTGGCTGCTGGCGCTGGTGCTGATGCTGCGCTACTCCAAGCGCGTCGCCGCCCACCTGCGCAACGCGGTGCTGACGATCACCAACCCCTACCAGCGCCTCGGCTACCGTCCCTGAGTCCCGCACGACGGCCTTGTGTCGCGCGGCCGATGTGACACCCTGATACCACCGGTCTTGTGGAATGATCCCTTGCGCTCCAGGAACCCCACCCCGGCCCTCGTCCTCGCCGCGCTGGTGACGGCGGCGCCGGGGTGCGTCCCGAAGGAGGCGCTCCCGGCCGACGACGACGACACCACCGAGGAGTGTCTCGAGGCCGAGTCCCACATCGAGCTGTTCTTCTACGAGGGCCAGGCGTGGTGCGGCGAGGCGATGCCGGGGAACACCACCTGCTTCGACTGCCACTTCTGCGCGGTGACCCCCGAGGCCGCGGTGAGCAACACCCACTACGTGTGCAACTACTGCCACGCCGGCCCGGCGGGGGAGATCCTCGACGGCCACGGGGACGCGTGCGGCTGCGCCGGGCTGACCTGCGAGGGGGACATCCCCGACCCGTTCCCGTGCCAGGAGTGCCACACCGACGGCTGCAACGGGTTCATCAGCGCGGAGTGGCAGCGCTACAACTGCCTGTACTGCCACACGGGCACCGGGGAGCCGCCACAGGGGCCGCCGCCGCGGTAGCAGCAATCAGCTGTCAGCTGTCAGCTCTCAGCAACAAGCCGGGCAGAGCGGTCCACCACATACCGCTTGCTGACGGCTGACGGCCAATGGCTGACGGCTCCTCACAGCGTCCGCATCGCCGCGTCCATCACGTTGCGCGGCAGCAGGATCGCGCCGCGGCCGCCGCGCCCGTCGAGGCGCACCTCCAGCGGCCTGGCGAAGCGCACGTGGCGGGCGTACCTGCGCTCGTCGACGAGATCGCCGGCGCCCAGCGCGGCGAAGTCGATGCGGCCCTGCTTGCCGTCGGTGTCGACCGTCAGGTAGCCGATCCGGAACGACGTGATGTTGTGGAAGAAGTGGGAGCCCTGGGACGGCTCGATGCGGTACTGCGGCGTGCCGACCTCGACGAGGACCTTGGCCGAGGCGATGTCGCCCCACGTCACCGGGATCCCGAGGAACGGGTCCGACGTGCCCCAGCGGCCCATCCCGATGAAGATCGCCCGCCGCTGCTCCTCCATCAGCCGCTCGTTGATCCGCCCGATCTCGCGGGCGATCTCGGCGGTGCGGCCGTTGTCCCACCGATCCGGGGAGACGTAGACGACGTCGGTCAGGTCGCGGATCACGCCGTTGCCCAGGCTGCGGTCGGTCAGGCAGATCACGCGACCGGGCTCCAGGTCGTCCAGCGAGACCTCGGACACCTCGCCGCCCGCCACCAGCGGCCGGCACTGCAGCACGCTGAACTCGTGGGGGCCGCTCTCGGGGGCCGAGAGGTTGGCGGCGAACTCGATCTCGACCTCGGAGCCCATGCTGCGGCGGCTGATGTCCAGCAGCTCGGTGAGCAGCTCGGCCAGCGGGAACATCCCGGCCTTGAGCACGTGGGCGAAGGTCACCAGCCGCGGCCCCTCGTGGAAGATGCCGTCGCGGATCACGCCGTCCGAGGGGGAGTACACCGAGCCCACCGGGGCCAGCGTGCCGTCCTCCTCGGCGACGTCGAGCCCGACCTGGACCAGGGGGCCCTCCGAGCCGGGCTCGATCACCACGTCCGGCGCGGACAGATCCAGCGCGTAGAACTGCTTCTGGGAGTTGCGCAGCATGTCGCGGGTCGAGCCGAACTGGATCAGCCGCTTGGGGCGCGCCGGGGAGAACCGCAGCACCGCGCCGCCGTCGACGACCATCTTGCCCAGCCCCAGCGCCACGTGGGCCAGCCCCTCCTCGGCCTTCATCCGGCCCACCGGGTAGTAGTTGTACGACTGGGCCACCCCGGCGAAGTGGGGGTAGCAGCGGTCCCCGTGGCGCTGGGCCGCCAGCCGCTGGATGATCACCGCCATCTGCTCCTCCTCGATGCGGTACGGGGTGGAGCGGATGTAGGACTTGGGCGAGCGGTAGAACGTCGAGGCGTAGACCAGCTTGATCGCGTTGGACAGCTGGCGCAGGCGCACCGCGGGATCGGCGGCGTTGTTGGGCACCATGTACGTCGAGTACAGCCCGGCGAACGGCTGGAACAGCGAGTCCTCGAGCAGGCTCGAGGAGCGCACCGCCAGCGGGTAGTGCACCACCTCGAGGAACGCCCGCAGGTCGCGCTGCAGCGCCTCGTCGAGGTCGGCGGCGAGGAACGCCCGCGCGATCTCGAGGTCGTCGTCGGTGGTGACCGCGAACTCCTCGAGGTCGTTGCGCACCATGAAGCGCTGGAACGCCTCGGTCCCCAGCGCCGTGGTCTGCGGCACGCAGATCCGCACGCCCGGGAACATCAGGTCGAGGTCGAGCCGGGCCAGCAGCGCGGCCTGGAACGCGATGCCGCGGCCCTTGCCCCCCAGCGACCCGCCGGCCAGGCGGACGAACGGGGTGGTGGGGTCGATGTTGTCGGCGTCGAAGTCGGTGATCACGCCGCTGTGCTGCCGGACCCGCAGCGCGTGGATCTCGCCGGTGAGGTACTCGCGCAGCTCCTGCACGCTCTCGAAGTCCGACAGGTACTTGCTGCGGAAGCGGCTGGCGAGCGAGACCTCGCCGCGGGCCAGCAGCCAGGTCGAGATGTGGTGCCGCGAGGCGTGGTAGCGCAGCGAGTCCTCGGGGATCTCGAGGATCTTGCGCTCCATCTCGCGCAGGTTGGTGGCGGTGGCGATGCGGGTCCCGTCGGGGTGGCGGAAGGTGAAGTCGCCGAACCCGAGGTGCTGGGTGAAGAAGTGGTGCAGGTCGGCCAGCCAGGTCTCGGAGTTCTTGTCCAGGAAGTAGGAGCCGAGCTCGGTGGCGCGCACGCGGTTCTCGGGCGCGGAGCTGTGCAGCACGACGGGCAGGTCGGGGTGCACCGCGCGGATCCACTTCAGCAGCGCGAACCCGGCCTCGGGGTCCAGCTGATCGCCGCGGGGGAAGCGCACGTCGGAGATCACCGCGAGCAGGTTGTTCTCGTACTGGCGGAACAGCGTGATCGCCTCGTCGTAGGTGCGGGCCAGCAGGATCTTGGGGCGGCCGCGCATCCGCACCAGCTTGTCCAGGTAGTTCAGCCCCTCGGCCATCACCTTGCGCGTCTGGGTCATCAGCTCGGTGTAGACCATCGGCAGGAACGTGCTCAGCCGCCGCACCGAGTCCTCGACCACGAGGATCACCTGGACCATCCCCTCGCGGGTGTCGTGGTCCACGTTCCAGCGGTCCTCGACGAGCTTGATCGCGGCCAGCAGGATCCGCGAGTCGCCGGACCACACGAACACCTGGTCCAGGTCGGCGGATTCGGCGGTCTGCAGGATCTGGGGCAGCTCCAGGCTGTCGTAGGCCAGCACCACCACCGGGGTGCCGAGGTAGCGCTCCTTGACCGCGCGGCAGAACGAGAACACGTCCATGTCGGGCAGGCGCATCATCGTCAGCACCAGGTCGAAGCGCCGGTACTTCATCATGTTCAGCGCCTTGCGCCCGGTGCTGACCCGGGTGACGCGCGGCGCGTAGCGCAGGTGCAGGTCGACGTAGTCGGCGAGGATCCGGTCGCCGAGCTGGCCGTCCTCCTCGATGATGAAGCTGTCGTAGAGGCTGCTGACCAGCAGGATCTCGCCCACCCGGCGCTTCATCAGGTCGTGGAAGCCCCCCCCGCCGAAGTCGCGCTCGTCGTCGAAGCCCAGCGCGTCGTCCCAGGCGGTCTCTTCGTGGGTCACGGGTCCTCCTCGTCGATGGGTCGAATAGTCTACCGCAGGGCGTGAGTTGACAAATCGCGATCCCGTCATTTGACGCCCGATGGGCAGTGTGATAGCTCGCTGGCGCCCGTTTGCGGGAGGATGGACAACCCCTTTCGGCCTCCTGTGCGCCGCAAGCCGCCGCGTCAGGAGCAGGAGTGAAGAATGCTCGACGAGTACATGGCCAAGGTGAAGGCGCGGGATCCGGACCAGCCGGAGTTCCATCAGGCGGTCGAGGAGGTCATCGAGTCGATCCTCCCGGTGCTGGAGCGGCACCCGGAGTACCGGCAGGCGAGGATCGTGGAGCGGATCTGCGAGCCCGAGCGGATGATCCAGTTCCGCGTGCCGTGGGTCGACGACGACGGCGAGGTCCACGTCAACCGTGGCATGCGCATCGAGTTCAACAGCGCCATCGGCCCGTACAAGGGCGGCCTGCGGTTCCACCCCTCGGTGAACCTCAGCATCATCAAGTTCCTCGGCTTCGAGCAGATC
>CAZOYV010000051.1:0-35419 GCA_964584075.1 uncultured Rickettsiales bacterium
GTGGATGGTGGGCGACGGAGGGGGGTGGGCTCTTGAAGAAGGTGGTTGTTGGAGGAACAGAATCTGCAATATCCGGCCTCCAGTTCGAGCTTGCTCGGTCCTCCCGGGAGGAACCAGCGAGAAACGCTCACAACTCCGGACATTGGCTCAACCCCTGCAGTTGTGAGCGGATATCGCTCGAAACTCGAGACGTTCTCAAGAACCCCGCGGGTTGTGAGCGAATATCGCTCACAACTGCAGGGGTTGAGCCAATGTCGGGAGTTACGAGCGCGCCACGCAGCATAAGTCGTGGAAGCTGGGCCAGGCTCAAGAGGCGCTCCAATCCAGCCCATCGTTTCGTCTGACAACCACCTCCTTCAAGAGCCCACCCCCCTCCGTCGCCCACCATCCGAACGCCATGGCTTCTGGGGGCGGGTCAAGGCTGGCCGCGAAGCGGCCACGAGGAGGGCGCAGCCCGACGAGCTTGGCCTTGAGGCGTTCCCGGAAGCCGTGGCACTCTCGACGAGCGACGGGCTCCCCCCCCCGCTGGGTTCGATTCCCACACGTCTCCGCCAACGAGCCAACGTCGTCGCGAGTCTGTTTCCCTGTTTGGTGCTCTACCCGGCGGTCCACGCGGCGCTGCGGGCGTCGGTCATGAACACGCGGACCTCGACGACGCGGCGGCGGCGGTCGTCCAGCTGCTCGCCGAGGGCCTTGCCCACCGTCTTGGCGATGACCTCGGCGGAGACGGGGCGGTCGGCGAACGCGGGCAGGTCGTTGAGGTGGACGTGGTCGAGGCCGTCGAGCAGCGCGTCGAGGGCGCGGCGCAGCTCGTCGAGGTCGACGACCATCCCGCGGTCGTCCAGCTCGGCGGCCTCGGCGGTGGCCTGGATCCGCCAGTTGTGGCCGTGGACCGGCTCCAGCGTGCCGTCGGCGCGGACGGTCTGGTGGGACGACGAGATCCAGCCTTCCTGGGTGACGCGGTACATGGCGACTCCTCGCGCGTGCGGGGAGACTATAGGGATTCAGGGCCCGTCGGGGTAGCGCTCGTTGCACTCGGGCAGCGACGCGGGGGCGGGCACGACGCAGCTGGCGGGGTCGCCGTCCTCGAACCCGGTCTCGTCCCAGTAGTAGGTGGTGTCACCCGCGGCGTCCCAGCACTCGACGACCTGCAGCGTGTCGGTTCCCAGCTCGCCGCCGGTGATCACCGCGTCGGCGCGACCGGCGCGGCTGCCGTCCCAGCGGGCGTAGGCGTGGATCTGCTCCCAGCTGTCGGTGTCCAGCAGCGGGTAGCGCGCGTCGTAGCAGAACTCGCCGCCGGCGGCGTCGCTGCGGAACGCGTAGAGGCCGTCGACCACCACCGAGTCGGTGACCGGCAGCTCGGCCTCGGTCAGGTCCATCCCGACGTGCACGGATCCGTCGGCGCCGAGATCGTGGACCACCCCGACCCGGCCGCCGAAGCCCGGGTCCTCGGTCAGCTCGGCGACCACGTCGAGGTCGAGCACGAACGAGCCGGTGCCGACGCCGTCGCCCTCGCGGCGGTAGTGGCCCCACATCGTGCGCAGCTCGGGCTCGTCCACGTCGCCGGGGCTGGCGTGGAACTGGTAGGCGAAGCGTGCCGCGGCCTCGCGCTCCACCGTCAGCGCGTAGGTCAGGCCCCACAGCTCGGTGTGGTCCGGTCCCCACACCCGGCGGTCCTGCTCGTAGGTCGTGGGCCCCTGGGTCAGCACCAGGTCGAGGATCCCCAGCGCCTCGTAGGTCAGCCCGTTGAGCGTCCCGGAGACCTGCTCCATGACCTCGACGCTGATCGCGGGGTCGCCGGCGTCCCGCGCCTGCACGGGGGTGTGGATCCGGGTGCGGTCGCGGTCCGGCACGGCCTCGATGAACAGGGCGTCCTCGGCCAGCCACTCCTCGGGGATCAGCCCGCACCCGCCCGCGACGAGCAGCGCGGCCAGCGCGGCCCCCGCGGCGGCGTGCCGGACGGTCTCAGAGCGCCAGCTCGAGCCGGAGCAGCACCTGTAGGTGGACATGGCTCTGGTTCTCCACGGCAGTCTGGTTCAACAGGTAGCCGGCGCGCGCGTCCAGCGCGGCCCCGACGCGGTCCTCGAAGCGCAGCCCCACGCCCCCGTCGACGCCGACGCTGAAGCCGGCGAGGGAGTCGCCGAGGGGCTCGCGGTGATAGCTCAGCAGCGAGACCCGCGGCCCGATCGCGAGGCGCAGCACGCCCACCCGCTGGATCAGGCGGTAGCTGGCCCCGATGTCCAGGTGCGAGGTGCGGATCTCGCGCACATAGTAGCCGTCGGCGCCGCGCACGACGTGGCCGTAGGCGCCGTCGAGGGTCAGCTCCATCCGCGGCCGCGAGCGCCACTCGACGCCCACCGCGACGGACACCAGCGGCATCGTCGGGAAGTACTCGCGGGCCAGCTCGGCCTGGGGCACGGTGTGGACGCCGCCGCCGGCCCGGATCAGCACCCGCGTGCGCCGCTGCCAGCGCAGCGCCACGCCGCCCTTGGTGGGGTCGTCGTCGTAGTCCTGCTCCACCATCGCGAGGCCGTCGACGTCGACCTCGTCGCCGCCGGAGAGCAGCACCTCGCAGGCCTCGAGCCGCTCGGGGCTGCGCCGCTGCACCAGGTAGCGCCCCGGGGCCACCGCCAGCCGCACCGGCTGGGCGTCGCTGGCGACCTCGCCGACGAACGCGCGGCTGCCGCGGTCGAACACCCAGTAGCGGCCCCCGCCGCCCTCGGGGAACAGCAGCGCGGCGCTGGGCCCGCCCAGCTCGCTCAGCACGATCGCGCCCTGCCCGCGCAGGTCGTACTCGTACGACGGGTGCTGGGGCCCGGCGCGGGTCCCGGCGGTGTGGAACAGCGTCTCCTGGTACAGGTAGCGGTACAGCTCGTCCAGCGAGACGCGCAGGTCGCCGTCGTGGTCGGCGGCGCCGCGCAGCCCGGAGACCACGAAGTGGGTGAAGTACGAGCCGCCCAGGTCGTCGGACTCCTGGCTGACCTCGTCGGCGGCGCTGCTGGTGATCACCACCCGCCCCTCGCTGGCCAGCTCGGGGTCGACGTCGACGACGAACGAGGGCACCGGCGAGGCGCCCTTGAGCCGCGTGGCCTGGCCGGCGTGGCAGGCGTCGATGAGCTGCAGCCGCACCCGCGCGCCGGAAGCCTCCACGAGGTGGTCCAGCTCCTCGAAGGTCACCTGCGAGCCGTTCAGCCGCAGCCCGTCGCGGTCGGCGTGCCCCGAGTAGAACACCAGCAGCAGCACCTCGCCGCCGTCCCGCTGCAGGGCCGCCGCCCGGCGGCTGGCGGTCACCAGCGCGGCGAGCAGCTGGTTGCGGGACACGTCCGGCAGGAACCGCACGTCCTGGCGCTCGAAGCCGCCGAGCTCGACCAGCGCCTCGCGCAGCTTGTGGGCGTCGGCGTCGGCGTAGCGCAGCGGCACCGTCCCCGACCCGCCGTGGTTCTGGCTGGCGACGATCGCCAGCCGGTGGGTCTCGGCGGGGGCGGTCCCCGGAGGGAGCAGCAGCGACAGGGCCAGCAGCGAGCCGGCCCACCGCGCGCTGCGGGCGGGCGGCCGGCGGCTCACCGGGGCTGCACCTCCTTGTCGACGGCCAGCACCTCGACGGCCCCGCCGAGGGCTCGGTGGGGCACGCGGTCCGGCACCGCCTCGGCCTCGCCGCGATCGATCCAGCGCGCCACCAGCGCGGCGGCGTCGGCGGCGTCGATCGGCTCGTCGGTCAGGAACGCCACGTAGATCTCGGGTCCGGGCGCCGCGTCGAGCTCGAACGCGGTGTCGAGCACCCGCCCGGCCCCCGGCTCGATCGGCACGCTGGTGCTGCCGTCCAGCGGCTGGTAGACCGCCACCTCGCCGGTGCCGTCGATCCCGACCACCACCACGTGGTCGTAGCCGCCGCTGTCGACCCGGAACTGGATCTGGTCGCCGGGCACCAGCGTCGTGCCGCGGTCGACCTCCATCACGGTGTCGCCGCGCAGCAGCAGCGCGTCCAGCGACGTGGCGCCCTTGACCCGGTTGCCGGCCGTGATCGGCTCCAGCTCCTCCTCGGGCAGCATCATCGGCAGCAGCGCCAGGGTCAGCAGCGCGGCGGCGGCCATCGAGACCAGCCCGCCCACCGCCGGCAGCCACTTGCGCCACCCCGCGGTCTCCACCGGCAGCTCCGGCTCCTCGGGCAGGAACACCGCCCGCTCGGCGATGGGGGCCTCCATCGAGGCGAACGGGTGCTGCTCGAGGAACGCCGCGTCGCGCGCGTCGAGCTCCTCGACGCGGCCGCGGCAGTACGCGCACTGCACCACGTGCTCGCCGACGTGGCGCCGCTCCTCGCCCACGAGGTCGTGGGCCACGAAGCGCTGCAGGGTCCACTCCGAGGGGCAGCCCTCGGGCGCCGGGGGCGGCTCGAGGATCCTGGCCAGGTCCCGGTCTTCGCCCGTCATCTCAGACCCCCTTCCGGTCGTCCGGCAGGCCGGCCAGCAGCTCCCTCTGCAGGTAGCGGCGGCTCTTCTGCACGAAGACGTCGAGGCGCTTGCGCACCGTGGGCACCGAGAGCCCCACCGTCTGCGCGATCTGCTCCTTGGTCATGCCGTCGATGTAGTGGTGGATCACCAGCCGCTGGATCTCCGGGTCGAACCGGGTCAGCAGCGTCCGGATCAGCTCGATGCGATCGACGGCATCGAAGGCGCGCTCGCCCCGGTCGCGCGGCTGCAGCTCCTGCTTGTGGGCGGTGAGCTTGGCCTGGCGACCGCGGCGGTTGCGGATCACGTTGAGGCAGTGGTTGGTGCTGATGCGCATGATCCAGGTGGAAGGGGACGCCTCCTGGCGGAAGCTGCCGTAGTGCCGCATCACCCGCGCGAACACCTCCTGGGTCGCGTCGAGGGCGTCCTGCCGGTTGCCCAGGATCCGCAGGCAGCGGTGGTACACCATCGACCCGTACCGGTTGTACAGGATCTCGACCTGGGTCCGGGTCGCGGTGTCGGGCATGCTCCTCCGGGGGCTCCTTCCAAGATCACAGACACACGGGAGGGGCGAAACCGGAAAAGAAAAGAATAGCAGGTGGGGCCTGGACGGCCCGGGGGGGAGTCCGCGGCTACTCGCCGGCCTCCTCGTCGTCCTCGTCCTCGTCCTCGTCCTCGCCGGTCGCCTCGCCGGCGGAAGCCGCGGCGCGCTCGGCCAGCGCCGCGGCCTCGGCCTCGGCCTCCTTGGCGGCGGACTCCGGCGTCGGCGGCCACGGGTCCAGCGGCCAGTCGAACTCGTCGTGGGCGTTGCCGGTGTAGGGGATGTGGTACAGCGGCTCGCCGGGGTAGTGGAACACCTCGCCGCTGCCGGGCGATGGGTACCCCTCGAACACGATCCCCTCGGCGTTGACCTTGCGGCTCCACGCCGGCCCGCCGGGCAGCTCGACGCCGTCCTGGGCGCGCAGGTGGCGCTCCACGCCGATGAACCCCGACAGGTTGTGCTGCACGTAGTCGTTGCGGATCGCGTTCTCGTAGATGCCCTCCTTGAGCCCACCCAGCGCCTTGCGCGGGTTGCGCAGGTAGAAGCTGTTGACCGGGTCGAACTGCAGCGTCATCGAGAACCCCGCGGACGTCTGGGCGATGCGCAGCAGCCACTCGTAGTCGTCGCCGGCGAGCTTGCACAGGTCGACGCCGCCGACGGTGCCCTCGACGCGGCACGCCACGGGGGTGACCCGCGCGGTGCGGTAGTAGGTCCCGAGGTAGTCGGGGTAGTCCTCGACCCAGTCGTGGTCCGGGCCGCGGAACTTGTGCTCGATCGCCCGGCCGATGTTCATGCAGTGCTCCTTGTACGCCGGGTCCTCGGTGTGGGCGTACAGGTAGCTCAGCGCCATCATCAGCCAGTGGTCGTGGGGCAGGCTCAGCGGCTTCTTGTCCGCGTCGCGGTCGAAGATCAGCCAGTAGGCGCCCTTGTTGGCCGCGTCCAGCCACTTGGGGTCGGGGTCGATGAAGTAGAACTTGCCCAGCCCGTACAGCGCCTCGCCGGGGTAGTAGATCGAGTCCTCCTCGGGCACCTCGGCGGTGGGGCCGTAGTCGAAGTAGCTGATCAGCTTGCCGCTCTCCTGGTCCTGCATCTTGAGGATGAAGCGCGCGAACTCGCGCATCGTCTCCAGGTAGCGCAGATCGCCGGTGGCCTCGGTGTACTGGCACATCGCCACCAGCGCCAGCCCCGAGCCGCCGAGCTTGGCCATCCGGTCCTCGAGGATGAAGCGGTAGTTCTCGCCCCAGTGGCCGCTCTCCTCGCGCAGCTCGGTGCGGGTCATCAGGTAGGCGAACGACCGCTCGCAGGCGGCCTTGTAGGCCGGGTCGCGGAACCGCTCGTAGGCCTGGGCCAGCGAGTAGGTGGTGCCGCAGTGGCGTAGCATGTTGTACGAGCGCGCGTCGCGGTCGAGGTGGGCGTCGTAGCGGTAGTTGTGCCGGCCGTCCTCGCCGATGATCCGCACGATGTAGTCGGCGGCGGCGCGCGACGAGATCGCCAGGTTGTCGGCGGTCGCCTCGTCGTTGGGCACGGTGTGCTCGCGGAACAGCTCGACGATCCCCTCGCCCCCGGGGCCCTCGACGTAGCTCTTGCAGTAGTAGCGGGAGAACGCCGTCTCGGGGCTGAAGGTGTTGCCGAACCCGGCGCGGTCCTCGAGGATCTCGAGGATGTCGTCGGTGGGCAGGCCCTTCTTCTTGGTGTGGTACAGCTGCCGCTCGACCACCTCGCCAGGGGTCATGTAGGTGACATCCCCGCCGGTGTCGGCGAGCAGGATCCCCCAGGTGCCGATGCTCTCGCGGGGCGGCAGGTAGACCTCGGGCCTGAGGTGCTTCTTGTACACCTTGTAGACCACGTCGATCCGGACGCGGAAGTCCTCCGGGGCCTTGTCCTTCCACTTGACCTTGGGCCCGTTCTCTCGCAGGTCCTCGGCCGCGGCCACGACGCTCTCGAACAGGTCGTCGCCCTTGCCGGTGCCCGTCGGCGCGGGGTACTCGACCCCGTAGGCCGTGATCCACACGCGGCGGCCCTCGAACGAGGTCAGCGCGCCGTACCGTTTTCGTTCGGCCTTCTCGCCGCGCAGCACGGCGCGGGCGAGCTCGAGGGCTCCCTCCATCTCCGATCGGTTGGAGATGGTGCCCTCGTCGTCGGTCTCGAGGCCGAACGTGTCGACCTTGTGACCGGGCTGCCACCCGCCCGGGTTCCTGGGCGGGCGCGTCATCTGGTACACGAGGGCGGCGGCGAGCACGATCACCACGCCAAACGCCACGTGGTGGGCTCGGAGCTTGAATCCCCCTTCAGCCATGGATCTCCCCTGGAAGATGGTTCCGTTGTACGCTCTGTTGTTCGCCCCGGCGCTGGCCGGGGTCGGAGCAGCATTGCGGGCATCCCGTGGACTGTCAACCCGCCTTCGACCGGGATCGAGGAATCGCCATGGAAATCGTGGACCTTCGCAGCGACACCCTGACCCGCCCGACCGCGCCGATGCTCGACGCGATGCGGCGCGCCACGGTCGGGGACGACGTCTTCGAAGAGGACCCCGAGGCGCAGGCGCTGCAGCGCGAGGCCGCCGAGCGGCTCGGCTTCGAGGCGGCGCTGTTCATGCCGTCGGGCACGATGGCCAACGAGGTCGCGATCCGGACCCACACCGAGCCCGGCGACGAGATCGTGGTCGAGCGCGACAGCCACGTGTTCGCCCACGAGGGAGCCGGCCCCGCCGCGCTGTCGGGGGTCAGCATGCACCTGCTGCGCGGCCGCGACGGGCTGCTCGACCCGGCCACGATCGAGGCCGCGATCCGCGACGCGCCGGACGGGGGCCACCAGCCCTACACCAAGCTGATCTGCGTCGAGAACCCGGCCAACGAAGGCGGCGGGACGTGCTACCCGCTGCCCACCCTGGACGCCATCGTGGCGCTGGCCCGCGAGCGCGGGATCCGCACCCACCTGGACGGCGCGCGGCTGTTCAACGCCGCCGTGGCCTGTCGCGTCGAGCCGGCACGGCTGGCGCGCGGCTTCGACACCGTCTCGGTGTGCCTCAGCAAGTCGCTGGGGGCGCCGGTGGGGTCGCTGCTGCTGGGCTCGCGGGCGCTCGTCGGGCGGGCCCACCGGTTCCGCAAGATGTTCGGCGGCGGGATGCGCCAGATCGGGTTCCTCTGCGCGGCGGGGCGGTACGCCCTGGCGCACCACGTCGAGCGCCTCGCCGAGGACCACGAGCACGCCCGGATGCTGGCCGAGGCGGTGGCCGCGGCCGGCGCACGGATCGACCTCGACACGGTCCAGACCAACATGGTGTGGTTCGAGGTCGACGACGGCCCGGCGGTGGTCGCGGCGCTGCAGCAGCGCGGCGTGCTGTGCCTCGCGCTGGGCTCGCGGATCCGGCTGGTGACCCACCTCGACGTCGACCGCGCCGGCGTCGAACGCGCCTGCGGGGCGCTGCGGCAGGTGCTTTGATCCACGTCTGCGGCGTACCCGAGGAGCACCCCCTGATGGCGGTGGTGCGCACCGCGCTGCCCGAGCCCCACCGCCCCGTCCCGGTCCGCAGCGTCGACCCCGGGATGCGAGTCACGGCCGACCCCACCGGGATCCGACCGCTGTACGCGTGGTCCGGCGACGGGGTCACGGTGGTGTCGCGGTTCCTGGCCCCCTGCGTCGTGGCGCTGCGCCACGCGGGCGGAACGCCGGCGCCGGACCAGACCACGATCGAGGACCTGGTGACGTTCGGCACGCCGCTGGCCCGCCACACGCTGGTGCGCGACGTGCTGCGGCTGCACCCCGGAGAGACGGCCGTGCTCGGCGCCGGCGCGCTGCAGATCGAGCCCGCGGAGGTCTCCGACATCGAGACCCCGCCGCGGGACGACGAGGGCGCCTGGATCGACGCCTACCTGGCGCGGCTGAAGGCGGCGGGGCGCGCCGGCCTCGTGCCGCGCGAGGGCGAGGACGAGGAGCTCCGCGTGGGCTGCGCGCTCAGCGGCGGGCTGGACTCGCGGACGCTGCTGACGACGCTGGTCCGCGACGGGGTCCCCGCCACCGCGGTGACCTTCGGGCGGCCGCTGTCGCGGGACTGGCGGCGGGCCAGCGAGGTCGCCGAGCACCTGGGCGTGCCGCACCTGCGCACCGCCCTGCCCGCGGTGGGGCCGCTGGAGCAGCTCGACCTGATCGCGGACGTCACCGGCGGCACCGGGAGCCTGGCCTACGCCCCCGGGACCCCGACCCACGAGCTGGCCTCGCGGCACGTCGACGTGCTGGTCAGCGGGGCCTCGGGGGACGCGCTGTTCGGCCCCCTGCCCGGGCCGCGCCCCGGGCGCAGCGTGATGCAGCACTACCTGCCCCCGATGCCCGCCCTGCGCGAGGACCGCCGGGCGCTGGCGATCCCGTGGGCCCCGACCGTCGAGAAGCGCCTCGAGGACGCGCGGCTGCCGCCGATCCCGGGCGAGGGCCCCGACGCCCGCGCGCTGCGCTACCTGCTCCGCTGGCGCCAGGCCACGACCATCGCCGACGGCGTCCGCCTGCGCGAGTCGACCACCCGCGTGGTGACCCCGTTCCTCGAGCCCGAGGTGGTGGCGCTGGCCCGCCGGCTGCCCCCGCGCCTGCGGCAGCACCGCCGGCTCCAGCGCCGCGCGCTGCGCCGGCTCGACTGGTACCTCGCCGACCTGCCGCTGGTGCCGTCCCCGCCGTGGGAGCAGCTCGCGTGGTACCGCCGCGCCGGCGGCTTCGTGCAGGGCCGCGTCGACCACCTGCTGCGCAACCTGTGGCTGCGGGGCACGCCCGACCGCGAGGCCGCGTTCGACGTCCACACCGCGTTCCGCCTCCACCCGCGCTGGTTGGCGCTGGGGGACGAGCTGGTCGGGGACCCCCCGCCGGGGATCGACGGCGACGGGCTGCGCCGGCTGTGGACCCGGCACCGCCTGGGCCGCGACAACCTGGGCCGGCTGCTCGGCCGGCTGCTGGTCGCCCGGCGTTTCCTGGAGCGCTGGGTCTAGTTTTGTTCTATTTGTAGTTTGCTGCGCACGGCCGTACCCTGCTCCCCAATGCCACCCCTGGGGGCCGACATCCGCAAGCCGAATCCAGCACCACGGAGGAATCCATGAGTGCATCGATCCACAACACGCACTTCGTGGTGCGGCGCATCCACTCGCTGCTCGGGGTCGTCCCGGTCGGCGGGTTCCTGATGTTCCACCTCTGGGAGAACTCCCAGTCGCGGTTCGGGCGGGAGCACTTCAACGAGCACGTCGTCGAGGCGATCAAGAGCATCAACTACGTGCTCTTCATCGAGATCTTCGTGCTGGCGCTGCCGATCCTGTTCCACGCGCTGTACGGGCTGCTGATCTGGTGGCAGGGCCGGAGCAACGTCACCCGCTACGCGTACTTCCACAACTGGATGTACTTCACGCAGCGGCTCAGCGGCTGGGGGATCCTGGCGTTCCTCGTCTACCACGTCGGCTGGACCCGGATCTGGTCGATCTGGAACCCCGCGATCGAGGAGGACATGTACGGCCACATGCAGGCGCTGCTGAGCAACCCGATCGCCGCGGCGGCCTACGTGATCGGCATGATCCTGGCGGTGATCCACTTCACCAACGGGCTGTGGACGTTCGGCATCACGTGGGGCGTGACCACCACCCCGAAGGCCCAGAAGATCAGCTACGGCGTGTGCTCTGCGCTGGCGGTGCTGCTGATCGCGTTCGGGATCCACAGCCTTCTGGGGTTCTTCCTGGAGCCCGGCGCCGCGGCCCACGCCGCCGCGCTGGTGCCGTGAGGAGGCGACGATGAGCAACGGCAAGCCGAAGGTGATCGTGATCGGCGGCGGGCTGGGCGGCCTGTGGGCCTCGGTCCGCATCGCCGAGGGCGGCATCCCGGTCGACACGTTCTCGCTGTTCCAGGTCAAGCGCTCCCACTCCGCGTGCGCCCAGGGCGGGATCAACGCGGCGATGGACACCAAGGGCCAGCACGACTCCACGTGGCAGCACGTGGTCGACACGATCAAGGGCGGCGCCTACCTGGCCCAGCAGCCCCCGGTGAAGTCGGTGTGCGGCGAGGCCCCCGGGCTGATCCGGACCTACGAGCGGATGGGCGTGACGTTCTCGCGGACCCCCGAGGGGATCATGGACCTGCGGCTGTTCGGCGGCGTCAAGAACCGCCGCACCTGCTTCGCCGGCGCCTCGACGGGCCAGCAGCTGCTGTACGGCATCGATCAGCACGCCCGGTCCCTCGAGGCCAAGGGGATGATCAGGAAGTTCGAGTGGTGGGAGTTCTTCTCGCTGGTGCTCGACGACGAGGGCCGCGTCGCCGGCATCGTCGCGATGGACCTGCGCAGCAACGAGCTGCACACCTTCCCCGCCGACGCGGTGATCCTCGCCAGCGGCGGGCTGGGCCTGGTCTACGGCCGCTCCACGATGTCGACCAACGCCACCGGCGCCGCCGCCAGCCGCGTGTACCAGCAGGGCGCGCACTTCGGCAACGGCGAGATGATCCAGTTCCACCCCACCGGGATGATCGGCGACGACAAGCTGCGGCTGATGAGCGAGGCGGCCCGCGGCGAGGGCGGCCGGATCTGGGTCCCCAAGGAGGCCGGCGACACCCGCCACCCCAACCAGATCCCGGTGGAGGAGCGCTGGTACTTCCTCGAGGAGTGGTACCCGGCGTACGGCAACACCGTGCCCCGCGACGTGGCCTCGCGGGCGATCTGGAAGGTCAACAACAAGCACGGGCTGGGGGTCCGCGGGACCGAGGGGGTGTACCTCGACCTGCTGCACCTCGACCGCGACGCGACCGAGAAGAAGCTGCACGCGATCCTGGAGATCTACCGCAAGTTCCAGGGCACCGACCCGCTGGAAGAACCGATGATCATCGCCCCGTGCATGCACTACTCGATGGGCGGGCTGTGGGTCGACTTCGAGCGGGACGAGACCACCGGCGGGATGAGGTACGACAGCCCGCGCAACCACGCCACCAACATCCCCGGGCTGTTCGCCTGCGGCGAGTGCGACTACTTCTACCACGGCGCCAACCGCCTGGGCGCCAACTCGCTGCTCAGCGCCTCGTTCAGCGGGCGCGTCGCCGGCGAGTCGGTGGTGGCCTACGCCAAGGGGCTGCGGCGCAGCGCCGACGACGTGCCCAAGGCCACGTTCGAGGCCGAGAAGAAGCGCCAGTCCGCGATCAACGACGCGCTGGTCGAGGGCGACGGCCCCGAGAACCCGTACACGATCCACCGCGAGCTGGGCGAGATCATGACCCAGTACGTGCACGTCGTGCGGGTCAACGAGGAGCTCGACACCGCGGTGGAGAAGATCAAGGAGCTGCAGGAGCGGTTCGAGAAGATCACGATCCACACCGGCAACGGCTGGGTCGACCAGAGCCTGGTGGACGCCCGCCAGATCCACGACATGCTGGTCCTCGGCGAGGTCATCGCCGCCTCGGCGCGCGCCCGCGACGAGTGCCGCGGGGCCCACTACAAGCCGGCCTTCGAGCTGGAGATCCCGGAGGGCAAGTTCCCCGGCGACCCCGAGTTCGAGGAGTACCGGGCGAAGTGGAAGCAGAACAACGAGGAGTGGCTCAAGGAGACCATCGCCGAGCACACCCCGGACGGGCCGAAGATCTCGTTCGGCGACGTCGACACCTCGGTGCTGCCCCCCGAGCAGCCCCGGGACTACCGGTAGGGAGGAGGGCGCGATGGCCGACCAGATCCACTTCAAGATCAAGCGTCAGGACCGGCCGGACTCCGAGCCCTACTGGCAGGAGTTCAAGATCCCGCACCGCCCCAGCCACAACGTGGTCTCGGCGCTGATGGTGATCCGCGAGAACCCGGTGACCACCGACGGCAGGACCGTCGAGCCGGTGGTGTGGGAGTGCAACTGCATGGAGGAGGTCTGCGGGGCCTGCTCGATGCTGATCAACGGCAAGCCGCTGCAGTCGTGCTCGACGCTGGTGGACAACCTGACCCAGCCGATCGTGCTGGAGCCGCTGACCAAGTTCCCCGTCGTGCGCGACCTGATGGTCGACCGCCAGCGGATGTTCGACGCGCTGATCCACGTCAAGGCGTGGGTCGACATCGACGGCGGCTACGACATCCACGTCGGCTCGCCGCGGATATCGCCCCAGGAGTGGGAGGAGAACTACCTCTACGCCACCTGCATGACCTGCGGCTGCTGCATGGAGGCGTGCCCCCAGTACGGCCCCCACTCCGACTTCGTCGGGCCGGCGCCGCTGGGCCAGGTGCGGCTGATGAACGCCCACCCCACCGGCCAGTACTACAAGGCCGACCGGCTCCACGCGATCATGGGCGATGGGGGGCTGAGCGACTGCGGCAACGCCCAGAACTGCGTGCGGGTCTGCCCCAAGCAGATCCCGCTGACGACCAGCATCGGAGAGCTCGGCCGCGAGGTGACGCTCCAGCTGGTCAAGGACATCTTCGGAAAGTCGGCCGGCAAGCCGGCCTGACCGCGCCTATCGCGCCAGGATCTCGAACGGCACGTCGTCGGAGCCCATGCACCCGTCGCTGTCGGTGGCCTCCAGCGTCACGATGTGGATCCCCTCGGCGAAGTCGTTCTTGGTGAACGTGATCACGCCGTCGCCGTCGGGGCCCGGCGCGACGAACTCCTGCTCGTCGCCGTACAGGTTGTCGATCCAGTGCAGGTCGAGGTCGCCGGGGGCGTCGGCGTCGTCGGTCACACTGGCGGTGAAGGTGATCGACTCGCCCGGCTGGAACTGGGCGGTGTCGGACGGGTAGATGATGTCGACCTGCGGCGTCTCCGCCGCCGGGCACTCCTCCTCGGTGGTGTCGTCGTCGTCGGTGCTGGGGCATCCCGCCAGCAGCAGGCCGAGGGCCGCGCACAGCGCCATCCAGGGGGTCGGGTGGGTCGACATCCAGTCCTCCACGTCACTCGCCGAAGCCGGCCAGGCGCCGCACCTCGCGGGTGACCAGATCGAAGCCCCGTTGTCCGATCGCGTCGTCGCTGTTGTTGACGATGATATCCGCATAGCGGCGGGTCGGCTCGATGAACTGCAGGTACGACGGCCGCACCGTGCCGACGTACTGCTCGAGCACCGAGCCGACGGTGCGCCCGCGCTCCTCGCAGTCGCGGATCAGGCGGCGGATCAGGCGCACGTCGCCGTCGGCGTCGATGTACACCCGGAAGTCCAGCTGGGCGCGGATCTCCGGGTCGTGCAGGACGAGGATCCCCTCCACCACCACCAGGGGGTGGGGCTCGACGACCACGCGGTTGACCTGGCGCCGGTGGGTCTCGAAGTCGTAGACCGGGCGGTGGATCGGGCGGCCCTCCCGCAGCAGCGCGAGGTGCCGCGCGAGCAGGTCCATCTCCAGCGCGTCGGGGTGGTCGTAGTTGATCTCCTCGGGGGGCTTGCCGCCGTGGTCGGCGAGGTCGCGGTAGTACGCGTCCTGCTGCACCAGGACGACCTGCCGGTTGCCCAGCGTGGCGAGGAGGTGCCGCGCCAGGTGGGTCTTGCCCGAGCTGGTGCCACCCGCGATGCCGATGAGGAAGGGTTCCATCGATTCGCCTTTGAGGTATACAGAGTCGGCGCGCGCACGTCGAGCGCGCCCGGGAGCGTGATGTCCGCGATCGAGGTCCAGGGGGTCGTCAAGGACTACCCCGGCTGCCGCGCGCTGCACGGGATCGACCTGGCCGTCGAGCGCGGCGAGATCGTGGGCCTGCTGGGCCCCAACGGCGCCGGCAAGAGCACGCTGATGAAGATCCTGTGCTGCGTGCAGGCGCCCACCGCCGGCTCCGCCCGGGTCGAGGGGCTCGACGTCGTGACCCGCTCCCTCGAGGTCCGGCAGCGGGTCGGCTACCTGCCGGAGAGCGCCCCGCTGTACCCGGAGATGACGCCCGGCCAGTACCTGGAGTTCATGGCGCGGGTGCGGGGCGTGGGCGCGGACGCCGTCGACCGCGCGGTGGTGCGCTGCGGGGTCGGCGACGTGATCGACCGGCCGGTGGCGACGCTGTCCAAGGGCTACCGCCAGCGGGTCGGGCTGGCCCAGGCGATCCTGCACTGGCCGCCGATCCTGATCCTGGACGAGCCGACCACCGGGCTGGACCCCAGCCAGATCGCCGAGATCCGCGGGCTGATCCGCGAGATCGGGCGCGAGCGGACCGTGATCCTCAGCAGCCACATCCTCCCCGAGGTCGAGGCCACCTGCGACCGGGTGGTGATCATCGACCGCGGGCGGCTGCGGGCCGGCGGGACCACCGCGGAGCTGGCCAGCGAGGTGGAGGGCGGCCAGCGGCTGCGGCTGCAGCTCCAGGGCGTCGAGCCCGCCGAGGCCGCCGCGCGGCTGGCCGAGCTGCCGGGGGTCCGCGGGGCCTCGGTCGACGGGGACGGCTGGGTCGTGCTCGAGGCCGACGACGACGCGCGCGCCGCCGTGTTCGGCGCCACCGTGGAGCGGGGCTGGACGCTGCTGGAGCTGCGCAGCGAGGCCCGCTCGCTGGAGAGCGTGTACCTGGAGGTGACGGGCCGGGGCCGCCGGGGGACCGAGGAGGGTCCATGAACCGAACGTTGCACGAGCTGATCGAGGACCGCATGGCCGACGCCGACGCCCACGGGCGGCGCCGCACGACCGTGCGCGTCGACTGGCACGAGGGCGCCGAGGCCGACGTCGACGGCCAGCCGGCGGTGGTGTTCTGCAGCAACGACTACCTGGGCCTGCGCCGCCACCCGGCGCTGATCGAGGCGGCCCGCGCGGCGGCCGCGCGGGAGGGCACCGGCGGCGGCAGCAGCCGCCTGATCGCGGGCACCACGGGCGCCCAGGAGGAGCTGGAGCAGGAGCTCGCCGCGCAGTTCGGCAGCGAGGCCGCGCTGGTGCTGTCGTCGGGCTACCACGCCAACCTCGCCGTGCTGACCACGCTCACCGACGCGGGCGACCGGGTGTTCAGCGACGCGCTGAACCACGCCAGCATCGTCGACGGCTGCCGGCTGGCGCGGGCGACGGTCGAGGTCCTGCCGCACGGCTCGGTGGACGCGCTGCGCGACGGCATCGGGCGCCCCTGCGCCGGCCGCAGCTGGGTCGTCGCCGAGGGGCTGTACAGCATGGACGGCGACCGCGTCGACCTGGCCGGCTACCTCGGCGCGATGGGCCGCGTCGGGGGCTCGATGATCGTCGACGAGGCCCACGCCATCGGCGTGCTCGGCCCCGACGGCGGCGGGGTCAGCGCCGAGCAGGGCGTCCAGCGCGACGTGATCCGCGTGGGCACCTTCGGCAAGGCGCTGGGCAGCCACGGCGCGTTCGTGCTGTGCGACGCCGCGGTGCGCCAGCTGCTGGTCAACGGCGCCCGCAGCTTCCTGTACACCACCGCGCTGCCGCCTGCGTCGGTGGCGGCGGCCCGCGCGGCGCTGACCGTGGTGCGCCAGGAGCGCTGGCGCCAGCGGCGGGTGCTGCGCCACGCCCGGCGGCTGTGGGACGGGGTGCGGGCGCTGGGGTTCCACACCAGCGACGCGCCGTCGCCGATCGTGCCGGTGGTGGTCGGCGGCGAGGCCGACTGCGTCACGCTCGCCGCGCGGCTGCTGCGCCGCGGCTACTTCGCTCGCGCGATCCGGCCGCCGACCGTGCCGGAGCACACCTGCCGGCTGCGGCTGAGCGTCTCGGCGGTCCACACCGCCGAGCAGATCGACGGGCTGCTGGCCGCGCTGGGCGAGGAGGCCCGCGCGCTGCAGCTGGCGTTCGACGGAGCCGAACCGGGGGGAGACGAGGGGATACCTTGAGCCATCGCGCACCGTACGACTACCGCCCGGCGGACGAGCTGAGCCCGTTCGGGCCGCGCCCCGACCGCAGCCAGTGGCCCGACCTGGACCCCGAGCGCCTCGACGCGCTGGAGCGGGACGACCGCCGGATGCTGTGGAAGCCGTTCACCCAGATGCAGCTGTACGAGCAGGCCCGGCCGCTGATCGTCGAGGAGGCGCGGGGCATGTGGCTGCGCGACATCCGCGGCCACGCCTACCTCGACGGCAACTCCAGCCTGTGGGTCAACCTCCACGGCCACCGGCGGCCCGAGATCGACCAGGCGGTGCTGGACCAGCTGAGCAAGGTCGCCCACTCGACGCTGCTCGGGCCGTCCAACGTCCCCGCCGTGGAGTGCGCCCGCGAGCTGCTCGCGGTGGCGCCGTCGCCGCGGCTGACGCGCGTGTTCTACAGCGACTCGGGCTCCACCGCGGTGGAGATCGCGCTGAAGATGGCGTTCCAGTACTGGCAGCAGCACGGCGGGCCGGGGGACCGCGAGCGGACCCTGTACGTGTGCCTCGACGAGGCCTACCACGGGGACACGATCGGGTCGGTCTCGGTGGGGGGCATGGCCCTGTTCCACGGGATCTACCACCCGCTGCTGTTCGACACCGCCCGGGCGCCCAACCCGCACTGCTACCGCTGCCCGCTGGGCAAGGCGTACCCGTCGTGCGCGATGGCCTGCCTCGAGCGCCTCGAGCAGGTCTTCGAGCAGCACCGCGGCCGGATCGCGGCGCTGGTGCTCGAGCCCCTGGTCCAGGGCGCCGCGGGGATCCTGGTCTACCCCGAGGAGTACCTGCGGGGCGCCGCCGAGATCGCCCGGCACCACGGCGCGCTGGTGATCGTCGACGAGGTCGCCACCGGGCTGGGCCGCACCGGCACGATGTTCGCGTGCCAGCAAGCCGGGGTCGAGCCCGACCTGCTGGCGGTGGCCAAGGGGCTCAGCGCCGGGTACCTGCCGCTGGCGGCGACGCTGGCCACCGAGGAGGTCTACGAGGCGTTCAAGGGCAACCCCACCGAGTACAGGACCTTCTTCCACGGCCACTCCTACACCGGCAACCCGCTGGCCTGCGCCGCGGCGGTGGCCAACCTGCGGCTGTTCCGCGAGCGATCCGTGCTCGAGTGGGTCGAGCGCAAGGTCGCCCACTGGGTCCCGCGGCTCGACGCGATGCGCGCGCTGCCCCACGTGGGCGACGTGCGGCAGCTGGGGCTGATGGCCGGGATCGAGCTGGTCGCCGACCGCGAGACCCGCGAGCCGTTCGACCCGGCGCTGCAGGTGGGCAACCGCGTGTGCCTCGCCGCCCGCGAGCGCGGCGTCCTGATCCGCCCACTGGGCGACACGATCGTGCTGATGCCGCCGCTGAACACCTCCACCGACGAGCTCGACCTGCTGTGCGGCGTGACCCACGAGTGCACCGCCGAGGTGACGGAGCAGGTCGCGGCGGGGGCGCCGACGCCGTGAGCGCGTCGACACCCCGGCCCGCCCCCGCGTGGCTGGTGACCGGCACCGACACCGGGGTCGGCAAGTCGATGGTCGGCGCCGCGCTGGTGCGCGCGTGGTGCGACGCCGGGGTCGACGTCGGGGTGCTCAAGCCGGTGGAGAGCGGCGTCGCGGACGCGCCGGCCGACGGCACGCTGCTGTGGGACGCCGCGGGCCGGCGGCAGCCCCTCGAGGAGGTCTGCCCGGTGCGGCTGCGTGCGCCGCTGGCGCCCCCCGTGGCGGCCCGGCAGGAGGGCGTGGTGCTCGACCCCGGGGACTGGGCGCGGCGCATCGACGCGCTGCGGGCGCGCCACGCACGGGTCCTCGTCGAGGGAGCGGGCGGTCTGCTGTCCCCCCTGTGGGAGGGGGGCCACGCCGCCGAGCTGGCCCGGCGCTGCGGGCTCGCGGTGCTGGTCGTGGCCCCCGACCGGCTGGGCGTGATCAACCACGTCCGGCTGACCGTCGAGGCCCTGCAGCGTCGCGAGCTCGCGGTCGTCGCGGTGGTGCTCAGCCGCGTCGCGCCGGGCGCCCCCGATCCGTCGTGCGCCACCAACGCCGCGGAGATCGCCCGTGTCGTGGCGCCGCCCGTCGTCGGGCCGCTGCCCCACGTGGACGACCCCACGCCGGCCGCGCTCGCCGACGCGCTGCGCGGCTGCGCGGGCGCCGAGCGGCTGCTGCCGCCGTTCAACGCCTGACCGGGAAGTCCAGCGTGTGGTGCTGCGACGCCATCCCACCCCCGTCGGGGATCGGGAACCGGATCTGCTCGACGACGTCGCAACAGCAGCGTCGCAGATCCGAGTCGCGCAGCGTGCTGTTGGGTGTCACCGAGCAGAACTCCACGCGGCCATAGGGATCGACGCCGAAGTCGAAGGACAGCGACCCGCTCCCCAGCGCGTCCTCGCCGCCCTGGTGCGCGTAGCAGAAGTGCCAGTCCACGCGGTGGTTGGCGAACAGCTCCTCGACGACCTCGTCGTCGAGGCTGCCGACGCGGATCGCGCTGGAGGACACCTCGCCGCCCGGCTCGAGGAACCACAGCAGGAACTGCCCCTCGTGCCCGCGCCCGTGGAAGTCCTTGCGCAGCGCCTCGACCTTGTCGGCGTCGGACGGCCGGTACGGCTCGTACTCGCCCCGCGCGGCCTCCGCGGCCCGGTGCCGCAGCCAGGCCTCCAGGGTGGCGTCGTAGTAGGCGAACATCCCGCCGGAGTCGAGGACCTCCTTGTACAGCACGGCGCCGCGCCCCTCGCGCCCCAGCCCCCAGTTGGCCGCCACCTGCAGCATCCGCAGCTCCACACCGGGCCCCTGCCCCGTGCTGGCGAGATCCTCGATCAGCGTGTCGATCGCCTCCAGATCGCCCTGGCGCACGGCGTCGCACAGCCGCACCGCGGTGAACGTCGCCATCCCGCCCTCGATCAGCCGCAGCGGCCACTCCGACTCGGCGTAGCGCGGGCTGCCGGTGGCCGCCCAGCGGATCCGCAGCTGCTCGACGTCGCGCAGCGTCACCTGGCCGCGGGCGTAGCGCTGCTCCATCGCCGCCCAGTCCGCCTCGCTGCGCGACGCCAGCTCCTCGGCCTCGGCGAGGCGGCGCTCGGTGGCGGCGCTCAGCGGCCTGTTGCGGGGCAGGCGGTCCTTGGCCTTCTTGCCCATCAGCGGCACGACGAGGGCCGCGATCAGCAGGGGCACCAGCAGCTGCGGGAGGCGCGCGCGCAGGACGGAGGAACACATGGCGACCAGTGTAGGGGGTCGGCCTCGCCGCGGCCACTACCGGGCTGCCGCCGGCCGCGGGCGGACGGCGCGCACGCGCGTCCCGGACAGCAGCGGCGGCACCGGGCTCCGGTCCCGTCCCGGCGGGGGCGCCCCGCGGGTCCCGGACAGCCGGGCCAGGATCTCCGCCCACAGCGACCGCCCCCGGCGGTGCGCACAGAACCGGATGTCGTCCAGCACCACCTCGGGGATCGCCGCCACCTGCAGATCGGACCCCAGCGCGCCCTCGACCTCGACCACGATCAGCGCCTGGGTCATGACGCCCTCCGCTCCGCGACCAGCTCCGCCGCCGCGGTCCCGTCCGCGATGCCCTTGCGCCGAAACGCCTCGGCCCGGATCGCGCCACACAGCTCGGGCCGCTCGGCCAGCGCCTTGCGCGCCGCCTCGCGGCCGTGCCCGAGCCGCTCCTCGCCGGCGCGGAACCACGACCCCGACTTGACGAGCTGCTTGTGCTTCAGCCCCAGGTCCAGCAGGTCGGCCTCGGCCGAGATGCCCTCCCCGTAGTAGATGTCGACCTCGGCGGTCTGGAACGGCGGGGCGACCTTGTTCTTGACCACCTTGATCTTGGTGCGGTTGCCGATCACCTCCTCGCCCTGCTTGATCGCCCCGATCCGCCGGATCTCCATCCGGACCGACGCGTAGAACTTCAGCGCGTTGCCCCCGGTGGTCACCAGCCCGCTGCCGAACGTCACCCCGATCTTCTGCCGCGTCTGGTTGATGAACAGCACCATCGTGCCGCTGCGCGCCGCCGTCGCCGTGATCTTGCGCAGCGCCTGGCTCATCAGCCGCGCCTGCAGCCCCACGTGGCTGTCGCCCATCTCGCCCTCCAGCTCGGCCTTGGGCACCAGCGCCGCGACCGAGTCGACGACCACCAGCTGCACCGCCCCGCTGCGGGTCAGGATGTCCACGATCTCCAGCGCCTGCTCGCCGTGGTCCGGCTGGCTGATCAGCAGCTCCTCGCTGCGCACGCCGAGCTTCGCGGCGTACCCCGGGTCCAGCGCGTGCTCGGCGTCGACGAAGGCACACTGCCCGCCCTGGGCCTGCACCTGCGCCAGGGTCTGCAGCGCCAGCGTGGTCTTGCCCGACGCCTCGGGCCCGAAGACCTCGATGATCCGCCCCCGGGGCAGCCCCCCGACCCCCAGCGCGAGGTCCAGCGACGGGCACCCGCTCGAGATCGCCGCCACCGGCTGGACCGCCCGGTCCCCGAGCCGCATCAGCGCGCCCTTGCCGAACGCGCGCTCCACCGTCTCGATCGCGGCCGCGAGGGCCCCCGATCGCGTGTCCTTGGTCATCTCCGCTCCTCTCCCGGCGAGCCGGCCACCCGCCACATCGCCCCCGCGGGGGCTGGGTTGTGTTCGATCAGTGCACGGCCTCGGCGCCGTCGCGGGGGTGGGCCCGGACCCGCAGCTCGATGGCCTCCGCCACGTCGCCGTCGGTCAGCCGCTCGCGACCGTCGAGATCGGCCAGGGTGCGCGCCAGGCGCAGCACCCGGTCGTGGGCCCGCGCCGACAGCAGCCCCACGTCCACCGCGTCGCGCAGCAGCGCCCGGCAGGCCCGATCGAGCGCGCAGTGACGCTCCAGATCGCCCCGCGTCAGGCGCGCGTTGACCCGCCGCCCGTCGGGCCGCTCGCGGAACCTGCGCAGCTGCCGCCGCCGCGCCGCGACGACCCGATCGCGCACCGCCGCGGACGGCTCCCCGCCCCCCTCGCGGGACAGCTCCTGGTAGGCGATCCGCGGCACGAACGAGAACAGGTCGATGCGGTCCAGCAGCGGCCCGCTCATCCGGTCCTGGTAGCGCTGGACCTGCGCCGGGTTGCAGGTGCACGGCCGCTCCCGGTCCCCGGCGAACCCGCACGGGCATGGGTTGGCCGTCGCCACCAGCTGGAACGACGCCGGCATCGTCAGCCGCTGGGCCGCGCGGGCGATCACCACCCGCTGGTCCTCCATCGGCTGGCGGAGCACCTCCAGCGTCGATCGCGGGAACTCCGGCATCTCGTCGAGGAACAGCACGCCGCGGTGGGCCAGCGTGATCTCCCCGGCCCGGATCGGCATCCCACCCCCGGCCACCGCCTGCGCCGTGACCGTGTGGTGCGGCGCCCGGAACGGCCGCCGCCGGACCAGCCCCGCGCCCGGGTCGAGCACGCCACCGACCGAGTGGATCCGCGTGACCTCCAGCGCCTCCTCCGCCGTCAGCGGGGGCAGGATCGACGGCAGCCGCCGGGCCAGCATCGACTTCCCGGTGCCCGGCGGCCCCAGCAGCATCAGGTTGTGCCCGCCGGCGGCGGCCACCTCCAGCGCCCGCCGCGCGCCGTACAGCCCCCTAACGTCGGCGAGATCGGGCTCGGCGCCCCGGACCTCGCTCCGGGCTCGACCCCGAGGCACGGGGCGTGCCGGGGACTCGCCGTTGAGGAACCGCGTCACCTCGGTCAGGTCCCCGGCGGGACAGACCTCCAGCCCGTCGACCAGCGCTGCCTCGGGCCCGTTCCGGCGGGGCACGACGATGCCCTCGCAGCCCGCCCGCCGCGCGGCCAGCGCCGCCGCCAGCACGCCGGGCACCGGCCGCAGGTCGCCGTCGAGGCTCAGCTCTCCGATCAGCAGATATCGATCCGCGCGGCCCTGTGTGATGTGCTCGGCGGCGCGAAGCACCGCCACCGCGATGGGCAGGTCGAAGCCGGTGCCGGCCTTGGGCAGGTCCGCGGGCGCCAGGTTGATCACCACGCGCTTCTTGGGCCACTCGATCCCCGCGGCGTCCACCGCCGAGCGGACCCGGTCCTCGCTCTCCTTGACCGCCCGCGAGGGCAGCCCCACCGTGTGCATGCAGGGCAGCCGAGACAGCAGGTCGACCTCCACCGTGACCGGCTGGGCGTCCACCCCGACCAGCGCCGCCGACGCGACTCGAGCGACCATCGCGCACCTCCCGCCGCGACGATTTGCAAGGTGCGTGCCGGCGGCCCTCTACTCCGGAGGGGATCAAGAGCTCCAGGATGGTAGGCGCCGCGACCGTCCGGCCCGCGTCCGGATTCCGGTCGGGGGCGTCCGATTCTCGGTCGATCGCCAGACGGTCGGAGGAGGGGCGCTCGTCAGTTGTTCACTCGCGGCGGAGCAGTCGGAGCAGGGGGACGCTCGTCGATGGGCTCATCGATCCTCCTCGACCGGGGCACCGCCGGGCTCGGGGAACCGGACCCCCACGGGGGCAGCGTCGGGTGTGGTGACCTGCGCATCCGTCAGCACCAGCTCGACCTCGGCCTCTCCGCACCACACGCGGTAGGGGCTCGCGGCGCCGGTGGTCCCGGGGCCGCGGCGCGCCGCGTAGGGCACGGTCACGCGGAACGCCCCGCCCGGGTCGGTAGGGGTCCGCCGGGCATACGTGAAGCGCCGTCCGCGGTTGGTCTCGACGGGCACCGCCAGCTCCACCACGCCCGCATCGCAGCGCCCCTCGAGGGTGGCCCCGGGCACGAACTCGGCGACCACCGCGTAGGGGCGCAGCCGGCCCTCGACCGTGGTCTCGGGCTCGGTCTCGTAGCACAGCCGCAAGTGCTGCAGGGCTGGCACCAGCTCGCCATCGCCGAACAGGGTCGCCACCCCGTCGTACAGGTAGATGCGGCTGTGCAGCGTGCGGTGATAGGGAGCCCGCGTGGCGGTCCAGGCGCCGCTCTCCGGGTCGCGCACGACGTAGTCCTCCAGGGCGCTGTCGTGCTGGCGCACCAGCGCCTCGAGATCCCCGGCCAGCGGGGCCAGCAGCGCGTAGCGGATGCCCTGCTCGGCGGCGAACGCCACCGCGGTGTCCTCGTCCTGGGCCAGCAGGATCGCGGCGGAGTCGCGCAGACCCGCGAGGTTCTGGTCGGTCTGGCCGAGGGGATTGGCGACGTTGGGCTTGCGCGCCACGTACGTGATCCAGTGACCCCAGACCCAGGTGGAGAGCACGCCGTACTCCGGCCGGCCGGCCCAGGGGTCGTCGAAGTGGCTCGTGGGCGGCGCCTCGTCGCGCAGCCAGACCAGGGCGCCGTACCCCTGGGTCAGGTGGGTCAGCACGTTGGGCTCGAAGCGCAGGAACGGCCGGACCGATGGCGCCACGCTCGCGACCAGCACCACCGAGACGAGCGCCGTGGCGGCGACCTTCGCGCGCGGCCCGAGGGTCCGCAGCCGGCGTGAGGCGAGTCGTGCCGTCGCGTCGAGCAGCTCCCCGATCAGCAGCGCGGCGGGCACGGCGGCGAACGGCCCGAAGCGGCTCTGGACCAGCGCCAGCGGGCCGGTGACGATCAGGGCCCACACCACGGCCTCGTGCAGTCGCGCGCGGGCAGGATCTCGGCCCGGGCGGGCGCGCTCGATCCAGGCCCGGACCAGCACCACCGGCCCCAGCAGGACCAGCGGGGTGTACCAGCGCAGCAGGAAGCCGAGGCCCCGGGACAGCGGCGGACGCGACTCGTGGACGATCCCGATCTGGGCCTCGGTGGTGAACACGTACGCCACGGCACGCAGCACGGCGTCCCGCAGGGTTGGCAGCGCCAGCACGAGCGCTGCGCTCGCGAGCGCGGCCGCCGCGAGCGGCCCCCACGTGCGCCACGACCCCGGCCGGCCCCGCGGTGCCAGCAGGTGGGCGGCGACGAGCACGACCCCGGCGCCGGCGAACGCCACGGGCTGGAACCACGACAGCGCGTAGTAGGCCACCACCTCGCGCTGGCCCCACGGGGAGGTCAACGCCAGCAGGGACGACACCGCGACCGCCACCGCGAACGTCCACCACGCGATCCGGCCCACCTGGCCTCGCCAGGCCTGGACGGCCAGCGCAGCCGCCACCGGGACCATGAACGCGATCGCGCCCGGCCAGAACGCCGGAAGCAGCGCCAGCACCAGCCCGATCACGGCATGACGCAGCGCCGACGCCGGTGCGCGCGCCGCGAAGCCGAGGGCCGCCAGCGCCGCCAGCAGCAGCAGGGGCTCCACCGCGTGGTGGTCCACACGCCCCACGGTCGTGTAGTCGATGTGACACGCCACCCCCGCCAGCAGCGCCCCGGCCAGCAAGCCGGCGCGCAGGCCGTACAGCCGGGCGCCGAGCAGGAACACCAGCGCGCAGGTCGCCGCGCCGAGCAACGGGATCAGCCCGGCGCAGATCGCCCCCGGGGTGACGGCGTCGGGCAGCACCGGCCCCAGCACCAGGCACACCGTCGCCAGCGCGGCGTCGAACCCCGGGGGCCAGTCGACCAGCGTCTCGCGGGGGAAGTTGAGGTAGGTGTCGATGGCGGGCAGCGCCAGGTGGTTCGCCATCGCGAGCTCGACGCGGCGCATGTGGTAGTAGGCGTCGACACCGCCGAAGATCACCTCGTCGGAGACGTAGGTGCCCGCGACATTGCACAGCCGCGGGATCAGGGCGACGGCGAAGGCGGCGGTGCCACCGGCCAGCAGGGTCCACCGTGACGGTCGCCGGGCATCCATACTCGTCGGGGGCCCCGGCCGCGCGCCGCCACCGAGACCCGAACCGCTCCTCGTCCAGACCAACGCCACCCCTCGACTCAGGATCGCGCCTGCGGGTGCCCCGTCGCAAGGGCCGGCGCCGAGCCGTGAGCCTCGGAAGGGCTCCACCACGCAGACGCAGGCGCCCACGACGAGCAGGTCGTCGGGGTCGGCTGCGCCAGCGCGCTCGGCTCGCTCCCGACTCAGCCCCGCCGTCGGACCTTCTTGCCCGACGCCGCGCGCGGGATCTCGTCGAGCTCCTCGAACGACGTCGGGACGTGGTTGGCCGGGAGCCGGGCGCGCAGCAGCCGCAGCAGGTCCTTGCGGTGGAAGCGCTCGCCGGGGCGCAGCACGTACTGCAGGTGGGGGATGTGGCCCATCCGCTCGTCGAAGCGGGGCACGACGAGGAAGTCCGCGAACGGCGCGAAGCCGTGGACAGCCTCCTCGATCATCGCGATGCTGACCTTCTCGCCGCCGACCTTGATCACGTCGTCCTTGCGGCCGCGCAGGAACAGGTAGCCGTCCTCGTCGAGGCAGCCGACGTCGCCGGTGGCGAAGCCGTGGACGGTGAGCGCCGCGGCGCTGGCCTCCGGGTCGTTCAGGTAGCCGCTCATCAGGCACACGCCGTCGACGAACACCTCGCCGTCCTCGCCGGGGGGAAGCTCGGCGCCGCCCTCGCCCCGGACGGTGACCCGCATCCCGGGCAACGGGTGCCCCACCGAGCCGGGCTTGCGGTCGGTGTCGGCGGGGTCGAGCACGCACAGCCGGCCGGCCACCTCGGTGAGCCCGTACACGCAGTAGAACGCGACGTCGGGGAGCGCCGCACGGATCCCGGCCAACACCGGCCGCGGCAGGTGCTCGCCGGAGTTCATCAGGAACCGCAGCGCCGCCGGGGCGGGTCCGCCCTCTTCGAGCGCGGCGAGCAGCCGCACGAAGTGCACGGGGACGCCGCCGAATCCGGTACAACCATGTTGTAGCAACAGCTCGAGCAGCCCCTCGCCGAACAGCAGCCCGCGCTCCACCGCGACGCTGCCGCCGTGGCTCCACAGGGTCAACACGTGGACGATCGGGCTGGTGTAGTACGGCGGCGAGTTGATCAGGATCCGGTCGGCCTCGCGGATCGCCAGCGTCTCGGCGGTCTCGTACGCGTTGTGGGCCAGCGCGGCGAACGTCATCGGCACCGCCTTGGGGGTGCCCGAGGTCCCCGACGTGAACTGGATCATCGCCAGGTCGGCACGGTCCACCGCCGCCGGGGCGAGGGGCTCGGCGGCGTCCTCCATCTCGTGCAGCGGGAAGCCGCGCTCGTAGCCGGGCTCGTACGCCCCGCAGCGGAAGCCGACGTCGGGCGGCACGATCGACTCGATCAACCGCAGCTTGTCGTCGGTCTGGGTGATGGGCACCGGCATCGCCACCGCACCCAGCGACCACGCCGCGTACAGCGACAGGATCAGCTCGAGATCGTCGTCGGTGTACAGCGCCACGCGCTGCCCGCGGACGACCCCGCGCGCGGTCATCGCCGCGGCCCGGCGACCGATGCGCTCCAGCAGGGTTCCGCGGTCCAGCGCCCCGCGGCGGGTGATCAGCGCCGGCGCGCGCGGCTCGCGGCCGGCGAAGTGGGTCAGCCACGCCAGCGGCAGGCGCTCAGGTTCGGCGGGTCGCATCGCTCTCCTCGCACAGCTCGATCAGGATCCCCTCGCAGTCGTCGGGGTGCAGGAACACCACCCGGGCGCCGTGGGCCCCGGGCTGGGGCTCGTCGGTCAGCGTCCGCACCCCGCGGGCGTGCAATGTCTCGATGGCGGCGGCGACGTCGGGCACGGCGAAGCTCAGGTGGTGCAACCCCTGGCCGTGGCGGCCGAGGAAGCTGGCGATCGGGTGGGGCATGATCGGCAGCGCCGGGTTGTGCTCGCTGGTGGCCTGGACCAGCTCGATCCCCGCCGCGGCGGCGAAGCACACCCGGACCTGCTGGGCCTCCACCTGCTCCACCGGGCCGAAGGCCAGGCCCAGGACCCGGGCGAGGCCGTCGCGGGCGGCCTCGAGGTCGTCCACCGCGATGCCCACGTGTCCGAAGCGCGGCTGTTCCATCTCAGTACCCCAGGTAGCGGAACTCGACGGTGTCGAAGCGGGTGATCAGGTAGACCGCCAGGGTCAGCAGGATCAGCGCTGCCCAGCCCAGCCCGTACAGACATTCCTTGCAAACCCGTGCCATCGCTCCTCCTACAGCACGATCGCCGCGAGCATCCGCAGCGCCCGGACCGTGGCCCCGAGCAGGTCGTGCCTGTCGTCGGTCATGATGAACGCGAACCCGAGGCTGCTGTACAGCACCGTGATCGCCATCCCGACCGCGTAGCCGGCGCGGCCCTTGAGCCGCTTGCGCCACGGCTTGTGCTTGCGCAGCCAGCGGTCCCACCGCGAGTACACGATGATCCCGCCGGCGTGCCAGCACCCCCACAGCACCCAGTTGAGGCTGATGTTGTGCCACAGCCCCATCACGACGAAGCTGGCGACCAGCGCCAGGTTGTTGCGCCGCGTCGCCCCCAGGATCGGGAAGTACACGTTGTTGCGGCACCACGACGACAGCGAGATGTGCCAGTGGGCCCAGTAGTCGCTGAGGTTCCGCCGGAAGATCGGGTAGCGCATGTTCTCCATCGTGCGGACGCCGAACAGCTGCCCGAACCCGATCGCGAGGTCGGCGTAGGCCGACAGGTCGAGGTAGGCGTAGATCAGCGATCCGACGAGGAACAGCAGCACCGTCCCGGCCGGCACGTCCAGCGACACGCCGTCGGCGAAGACCGCCGGCTGCAGCGTCTTGAACACCACCTCCTGGAGCAGGAAGTTGACCAGCACGATCTTCTTGAAGTACCCGAGCACGATTCGCCGCAGGCCGTCGACGTACAGGTCGGCGTCGAACGCCGGCTCGCGCTTGGTCTCGAAGTTCTGGTAGCGCTCGATCGGCCCCGCGGGGAACGTCGGGATGAAGAAGACGAACGCGAACAGCGTGGCCAGCCGCGGCCGCTCGATCACGCCGCGGTAGACGTCGATCGCGAACGCAATCAGCTTGAAGCTCAGGTACGAGACACCGAGCGGGACGAGGTAGTGCTTTGCAAGCTCGTTTTCCGAGGAAAACAAAATACTTAAGAGCGATTTCCCGTACTTTGCGAACAGCAGGAACGACACGAGCAACAACAATGTTGTCACCAGCCAGGCTCCGGGCCGCCGGCGGTGCTCGTGGAGCTGCTTGCTGAGGAAGAACACCGCGACGATCAGCGCCGCGAGGACCGCGGTGAAGACCGGCTGGATCGCCGCCAGCGCCGCCCCGCTGGCCCCGATCACGAACGCCAGCCGGAACCGCTCCGGGATCACCCAGTACAGCACCGAGGCGAGGAACAGCCCAGCGAGGAACCAGGCGTCGAAGAAGATCATCGCGCCACCAGCTCCCCGGGCAGCGCGTCGAGCAGCGCCGCGGCGAACTCGACCCGCCCCGAGCCCCGCAGGTGGTGGGCGTCGCGGAAGTCCTTGGGGCCCCACTCGGCGGCGTCCCGCAGGTCGACGTAGCCTACGCCGGTGGCCGCCACCAGCGCCGCCATCCGCGCGTCGTGTCCCGGCAGCGCCGCGAACTCCTCGGCGAACACCGGGTTGTGGGGCAGCTCCACGATCACGACGTGGTTGCCGTGGAACCGGGCTTCCGCGATCACCGCGTCGAGCAACGCGAAGTTGAGCTCGTGCCAGCGCTCGTACTCGGCGACGTTGTCCCGCAGCATCTGCCGGATCTCGACGATCCGCTCGGCATCGGCCGGGATCTCCCGGCTGATGTACAGCCGGTCGAACTCGCGGCGCGCGTAGGTGCCCTCGCGGACCAGGTCGCGGAAGCGCTTCTTCTCCATCCCGCCGAGGCCGATCACGCAGTCGGGCAACAGCACCCGCTGGTGCCACGGCGGCCGCACCCCCTGCTCGGCGAGCAGGTCGAGCACCGGACGCGGCGTCGGCAGGTAGTAGTACTTGCGCACCGGCCGCCCCTCGCGGTCGGTGTAGACCAGCTGCTGGTCGGCGCTCTTGGTGAACCGCAGCGCGTCGACCGCCAGCAGCACGGTGCCGTCGAACGCGCCGAGCTCGTGGACGATCTGGGCGTCGTCGGTGAATACCTGATACGTGGCGCACACGCTGTGGAACGACACCGGCCGCCCCAGCCGCTCGCCGAGCCGGTCCCCGAACGCGGCGTCGTCCTCCAGCGCCAGCAGCCCGGTGGAGCCGCCGAGCAGCACCACGGCGTCCCCGCCGTCCCGCCGCCGGACGCGCTGGATCTCGAACCCGTTGTGCCCGTACGCGTCACGCTTGCTGCGCAGCACGTGGGGCTCCAGCGCCGGGTAGCGCCACGGCACGTCGGCGCGCAGCAGCCCCTCGGCGAGGCCGGAGCAGACCACCAGCCACGCCAGGCACCACAGGGCGACCCGGATCCTGCTGCGCCCGGGGGACGCCCCGCTCATGCCCCCTTGCGCCCGAGGAACTCCTCGATCCGCGCGACGGTGTCCAGGTTGTCGATGTTGATCTCGCTGGGCTTGATCTTGATCCCGTGGGTCTCCTCGAGGTGGTGGACCAGCGACAGCAGGTTGAGCGAGTCGAGCAGCCGGTCCTGGAACAGGGAGGTCCCGGCATCGAGCTCGACGTCGTCGTCGTCGAGCAGCTCGTCGCGGATGAACTCGAGGATCTCGTCGGTGCGACTCATCGGTGTGTCTCTTCCTTGGGGTCGGCGGCGGCGTGGACCGGGGAGCCGTAGCCGCCGATGCCGTCGGTGACGTACCGCACGTCGGCCCGCGGGGCCAGGCGCCGCCCGCGGGCCAGCACCTGCGCGGTGCGGGCGAAGGCCAGCAGGTCGTCCATCCCGTCGTCGAGGATCCTCCCGTCGTGGAGGAAGACCTCGATCGGTCGGTGCATCACCGTGTTGTGCCGGAGGTAGCTGGTCACCACCTTGAGGGTGTGCAGCGAGTTGATCCGCGCGCCGACCTGGTTCATCGACAGCGCCGTGAACAGCTTGTCGCTGAGCTCGAAGTGGTCGCGGCGGATGTAGCGGGTGCGCTCGATCAGCACCTGGTAGCGGTACACCAGCTCGTCGTGGCGCACGACGTTGAGCCCCGCGAGGATCACGCCGTCGGCGCGCAGCAGCCGCTCGTGGAGACCGTCCATCGCGTCGGCGCGGTGGCGCACCACGCAGTGGGCGCGGTGCTCGGGGGTGGGCTCGACCCCCGCCTCGATCGGGCCGTCGGGGGGACACGCGTCGCAGCCCAGGCAGCGGTAGATCGTCGAGTCGAGCACGTTGATCAGCTCGAAGGTCGTGCCCGGGGCGAGCGTCTCGGCGCGCGCCAGGTACTCCTTGAGGAACGCCAGCAGCATCCCGTCGCGGTCGTCCATCGTGACCAGCACCACGACGTGCGCGCCCCGGGTCCCGCCTGCCGCCGCGCCCCGCGGACCGCCGCCCCGCGCCACCAGGTCGGCGACCCGCGCCACCCGGCGACCTGTGCCGCGCGCGGTGCGCAGCCCCCAGTCGTCGCCGGCGACGGTGCCCCGGTGCCCGCCGATCGCGGTGCCCCCGTACTGCGCCGTCGGCGGGCCGTTGCCGACGCACAGCGCCCGCTGCGCCGCGGCCTCGAGCACGCTGTAGATCACCGCGGTCTCCTGGCCGCCGTTGCGCTTGGCGCCCACCGCCACGGCCCCGAACACCTTGCCCCGCAGCAGGTCGTGGATCCCCGACAGCTGCAGGAACTTGTTGGCCACCGACGAGCGGTCGCCGAAGTACACCGGGGTGACGAACACCACCCCGCCGGCCTCGCCGACCTCGTCGCGCAGCCGCTGCAGCAGCCCCGCGTCCAGCGACAGGGTGTCCATCCGCACCAGCTCGGGGTCCAGCGTGCCCTCGTCGTCGGCGGTGACCCGCCCCTCGTGGCGCGGGAACAGCGCGGTCAGCGAGAACGGGACCGGCTCGGCCCCGGCGGCCCGCACCTCGGCGTGCACCGCCGCGGCGAGCACGTCGCTGTTGCAGATCCGCTGTCCGCTGCGCTGCAGGTCGGCGACCAGCGCCGGCAGATCGGGCTCGGGGCCGGCCTCCGCGAGCCGCGCGGTCAGGTCATCGAGGTGGCGCTGACGGGATCGGATACTCCCTGATATCACCAGGATTTTCATGGCTCTGGAGCGTTCCCCGCAGCGCTGGAGTTGGCCGGATATCACACGCCGCGCGCCGGTCCGTCAAGGACGCTCGCCGGGCCCGCCGCTGGGCCCTTGGGGGCGGGATCGGTCACACTTCCGGCGGCCGACGAGACTCGAGGCGAGGAGGGAGGCCGCGATGGCCGACGGGATCGACGAGCGGCAGCTCGAGGCGCTGGACCGCACCCGCCTCGCCGGCCACCCCGCGGCGTGTACCGCCGACCTGGACCCCGCCGAGCCCGAGGGGCTCGACGAGATCGCCCGCAGCGACGCGCTGATGCGCTCGGTGCTCCGCTACCACTCACCCCGGTGCCTGCTGCAGGAGCTGCAGGCGCTGCTACGGAAGGAGACCCCCCATGGCACTGATCGAGACCGTGGCCCCCGAGGCCGCCGAGGGAGACGTCAAGGAGATCTACGACACGATCCTGTCGCGCCTGTCGTTCATCCCCAAGCCCACCGTGCTGCTCAGCGCCTCGCCGGCGCTGCTGGACACCTGGTGGACGATGACCGGCCACTACCTGCAGCACGAGCGCTTCACCCCGCCGCTGACCGCCGCGATCCGGCTGCTGGTGGCGTTCCACGGCGAGTTCCCGTACTGCATCGAGCTCAACACCCGCGCGCTGAAGATGTACCTCGAGCTCGACGACGATCAGATCGCGGGGATCCTCCAGGACCCGACGACGATCCCGCTCCCCGACGACGACAAGGCGCTGCTGCTGTTCGTGCTCGACGCGGTGCGCGAGCCCACCGCCGTGACCGCCGAGCAGATCCAGGCGCTGCGGGACCGTGGCTGGGCCGACCAGCACATCTTCGAGGCGGTGTACTACGGGGGCTGGATGCAGCACCTCGGGCTGCTGTTCAACGTGTTCAGGATGCACGAGGGGTGAGCGCCCCGCGCACGCTCAGCAGCGGTCCAGCAGCGCCCGGATCTGCTTCGAGAGCGCGTGGATGCCGTACGGCTTCTGGAGGAACGCGGTGGGGCCCTCGTCGAGCAGCGCGGCGGTGGCGTCGTCGAGGCCGTAGCCGCTGCACAGCACCACGGGCAGATCCGGCGCGAGCGCCCGCAGCTGCTCGAAGACCTCCAGCCCCCCGATCCCGGGCATCGTCAGGTCGAGCAGCACCAGGTCGATCGCCCCCCGCTCGTCCTGGAGTCGCGCGACGGCCTCCGCCCCGGTGCGCGCCTCGAGGGTCCGGTAGCCGAGGCTGTCGAGCAGCTCCCGCGTGACGCCGCGGATGTCGTCCTCGTCGTCGACCACCAGGACGCCGCCCTCGCCACGCTCGGGGACCGCTTCGCGGATCGGCTCCCGCGTCACCTCGCCCGCGGCGGCCGGGAGGTGGATCGCCACCGCGGTCCCGCGCCCCGGCTCGCTGTCGATGGTCAGGAAGCCGTCGTGGTTCCGCACGATGCCGTACGCCGAGGCGAGCCCCAGCCCCGACCCCTCGCCGGGCTGCCGGGTGGTGAAGAACGGCTCGAAGGCGCGCGCGCGGACCTCGGGGGTCATCCCGCAGCCGTCGTCGGCCACCGACAGCTGCACGTAGCGCCCCGCCGCGACGGCGGCCCCCGCGGCCCGGACGGCGTCCACCTCGACGGCGCGCGCGGCGATCACCAGCGTGCCCCCGCCGGGCATCGCCTGCCAGGCGTTGATCAGCACGTTCATCAGCACCTGCTCGAGCTGGCCGCGGTCGACCCGCACCGGGGGCAGCCCGGCGACGACGCTGCGCTCGATCTTGAGCTCCTTGCGGGTCCGGCCGAACATCTCGACGGTCTCGGAGAGGATCCGGCCCGGGTCCCACGGGCGGACCTCGTACTTGCCGCCGCGGGCGAAGCCGAGCAGCTGGCGGGTCAGGTCGGCGGCCCGCTGGACCAGCTCCTCGATGGCCTCCAGGGACGGATCGTGGGGGTGCCCGGCCCCCAGGTCGGCCCGCATCAGCGAGGCGTGCCCGAGGATCCCCATCAGGACGTTGTTGAAGTCGTGGGCGACCCCGCCGGCGAGGGTGCCGATCGCCTGCATCTTCTGGGCCTCGTGGAACTGGCGCTCCAGCTGCTTGCGCTCCGAGATGTCGATGATCACGCCGCAGAACCCCACCGGCTGCCCATCCTGGCGGACCACCGAGGAGCGCACCAGGGCGGGGAACGTGCTGCCGTCGGCGCGGCGCGCGGTGTACTCCGAGAACGACTCCGGCTCCCCCTGCACCAGCCCGCGCATCTTCTCCAGCGCATGGAGGTGGTTGGCCGGATCGATCAGGTCCAGCGCGGTGACGCCCCGCGCCAGGTCCCCCTCGGTGAGCCCGAACGACTCGAAGCCCGTGCGGTTGGCGTAGGTGAACCGCCCGGTGAGGTCCATCTCCCAGACCATCACCGGCAGCAGGTCGGCCATCTGCTGGTGGCGCCGCTCCCGCTCGCCGAGCTCCTCGGTGCGCTCGGCCACGGCCCGCTCGGCCTGTCGCAGCGCCGCGTGGAGCCGCTCCTCGAGGGCCTTGCGCGCCCGCAGGTCGCGGGCGATGCCGTGGAGCATCACCAGCCGCCCATCGCCGTCGCGGCTCGGGTGCGTCCGGGTCTGGACCCACACCGCCGCGCCGCGGGCGTCGAGCACCTGCAGGTCCCAGGGCTGCTCCACCGGCTCCCCCTCCATGTGGTGGCGGATCCGTGCCCGCGCCTCTTCCCGGAACGGGGGCGCGACCAGGGCCTCGACGGTCAGCGCCTCGGTCTGTTCGGGCGTGTACCCGAGCAGATCCTCGAACGCGCGGTTGGCGTACTGCATCCGGCCGCGGGCGTCGAACACGAACACCAGATCGGTCTGCTGCTCGACGATCTCGCGGAACGGGATCGGGGGATCGCTCACCAGTCTCCTCACCAGGGCGGCCGCGGGCACAACGATACGCACCTCCGCGGCGCACCGCCAATCGCCGCGCCGGGCACCGGCCGGTCCAGACCGGGAACCGATCGCGGTCCGCGCGGTCCAACGGTCCGAGGCGGGGAATCGGAGGGCGGGCTGGCGCGTTCCGATCCCCGGGACCCGAGGAGGAGCACGATGGACACGCGCGACCCGAGGAGCACCACCGCGGCGCTCGCGGCGACCCTGATCCTGGCCCTCGCCGCCGGCGGTCCCGCCGCGGCCGGCGAGGCCCGCTGCGCAGACGGCCAGGTCGACGTCGCCGGCCACTGCTGCTGGCCTGGCCAGGACTGGGGCGCGGCGACCCGCCAGTGCGTCGGCACCCCGCTCTGTCCGGCCCCGCTGCAGCCCCTGGGCGACGAGTGCGTGGCGACCTGCGACGGGGGCCGCGTCTCGGTCGCCGGGCATTGCTGCTGGCCCGGCCAGGACTGGGGCGTGACCACCGCCCGGTGCCTCGGGACCCCGCAGTGCCCCGACGGGATGCTGCCCCAGGGCGACGGCTGCGCGCCGGCGCTGCAGGTGGCGCCCGGGGCGGTGGGCCAGTTCACCGCGACCTGCGAGTCGCGGGCCAACGAGATCGGCGCCCAGGTGGGCGACCGCTACCTGGTGACCTGCCCCGCGAGCTGCGGCGACGGGGTGGTGTGGGGCAGCGGGACCTACACCGACGACTCGACGCTGTGCACCGCCGCGATCCACGCCGGCTCGGCCAGCCGCACCGGTGGCACCTTCCTGGTGACCTTCGTGCCCGGGCTGCCGTCGTACTCCAGCTCCACGCGCCACGGGGTGACGACCACCAGCTACGGGGCGTGGAGCGGCAGCTTCACCACGTCGCCGCGGCGCTGAGGTCGCGAACGGGTCAGCCCAGCCCGGAGCCCGGTGGGAGCCCGGTGGGGTCAAGTCGCGTGTTGTATAGTTGCAGAATTTGCAACTATACAA
>CAZOYV010000052.1:0-32749 GCA_964584075.1 uncultured Rickettsiales bacterium
GGCCTCGACGAGCTGACCGCCGACCAGATCGCCTACGAGGACGACTACCTGGCCGGGACCTGACCCGCCTCCCTGGCGCGCCGCACCCCGCGTGGGGGTCGTGTGCGTGGACCCCGCTCCCCGACCGTTCCATACTGGAGGGCGCGCACGGCGTGGTGCGCGCGAGGGACGGGAGGCTTGGCGATGAGGTGGCGGTACGGGATGACCGCGGCGATCCTGCTGGCGGCGCTGGGGCTGCTGGCGGTGCCCGCGACGGCCGGGATGCCGATCTCCGATGTCGAGGATCGCTTCGAGGGCACCGCACAGTTCGTCAACCAGACGCTGGCGCTGACGCTCGGTGACTTCGACGGCGACGGAATGGACGACCTGGCCAGCTCGGTGAAGCTGTTCTCCACCGAGAACGGCGTGGGCGTGGTCCGGGGCAAGGCCGGCGGGTACGGACACGTCGAGATCGACCAGAACACCGCGGCGGTGTCCTTCGGCTCGCCGACGATCAACGACGAGATGGGGACCTCGCTGGGCGCCGGGGACGTCGACGGCGACGGCCGCGACGACCTGCTGATCGGCGCACCCGGCGGGGCGGTGATCCAGGGCGAGGTGATGCTGCTGTTCGGGAAGGACTTCCCCGCTGCGTGGGAGCAGCAGGTCGACGCCGACGGCTACCACCGCCTGCGCGGGAGCAACCTCGCGGCGCGCTTCGGCGCCCGGGTGGCGTCGGGGGCCGACATCCTCGGTGACCCGATCGAGGACATCGCGGTGTGCGCGCCTCAGGCCACCGGCAACGACGGCATTCAGCAGGTCGGCGCGCTGTACCTGTACGCGGGGCGGGCCGGCTGGGGGACGTGGCAAGGCGACGCCGTCGATCCCGAGATCACCCTCGTCGGCGAGGGCGCGCTGTGCGGCGCGCTGGTGGTCACCGAGGACCACTTCGGCGACGTGGGCAGCGGCGTTCTCGTGGGCGATCCCGAGGCGGGGGAGGGCCGGGGCAAGGTGTACCTGGTGCGACCCGCGGACGTGGTCAGCAACATCGGCGATATCGCCTCGGAGTCCTTCGTGGTGCTCGAGGGGGCGGCCGTCGGCGACGGCTTCGGCGCCGCGGTGGTAGCGCTGAACGGCCTGGGCATCGGCGGCGACGCCCCGGACCTGGTGGTCGGCGCGCCGGGGGTCGACGGGGCGCGGGGGACGGTCTACCTGTTCGACGTGATGGACATCGACCTCCCCGTCATCGGGGCCGAGCTCGCCCAGGTGACGGTGCAGGGCAGCTGGGGCAACTCGGAGTTCGGCAAGGCGCTGGTGGCGGGCAAGGGCTTCGCCGGCTCGGCGGGCACGGTCTGGATCGGTGCCCCCGCCGCCGGCGCGATGTCGCCCCAGGCCGGCGCGGTGGTGGCGCTGAACACGCCGACGCTGGAGGCGCTGGGGCCCGAGATCTGGACCGAGGAGGTGCCGGGCCTGTTGCTGGGCGACCACGCCGACGGCCACGCCGGGCTGCACCTGGGCTGGGGCGACATGGACGGCGACGGCAACCCGGACGTGGTGATCACGGAGCCCGACTACTACCACGGCTCGACCTACGTGCTGCGCTCCTCGACGCTGGTCGACGAGGACGGCGACCAGTGGGTAGCGCCGCTGGCCGACTGCGACGACGGCGCCGACTGGATCTTCCCGTTCGCGCCCGAGGAGTGCGACGCGCTGGACTCCAACTGCGACGGCGACATCCCCGACGACGAGATCGACTTCGACGGCGACGGCTGGCTGGAGTGCGGGGACGACTGCGACCCCGACGACTCGGCCGTCAACCCCGCCGAGGAAGAGGTCTGCGACGACGGCATCGACAACAACTGTGACGACCTCGTGGATGATCAGGACCCCGCCTGCGGCGGCTCCGGCGACGACGACGGCGCGGACGACGACGCCGGGGACGACGACGCGGGGCTGGACGACGACGAGTACCCCAGCGGCTTCCGCTGCGAGTGCCGCCTGGCGCCGGCCGGGGCGCCGGCGGGCGTCGCCGGGCTGCTGGCGCTGGCCGCGGTCCTGCTGCTGCGGCGGCGGTGACCCGTGACCGCCCCCCCCGCCCTGCTGCGCCGCTGGCCGGCCCTGGCGCGGACCACGCCGGTCCTGCCGCTGCTGGCGGGCCCGACCGCGCTGGAGCCCGCGCCCCGGCTGGCCCGGGCGCTGGGGATCGGCGCGCTGTGGATCAAGCGCGACGACCGCACCGCGCCGGCCTACGGCGGCAACAAGGTGCGCAAGCTGGAGTTCCTGTTCGCCGATGCCCGCCGGCGCGGGCTCGAGCGCGTGGTGACGGTGGGGGCGATCGGCAGCCACCACGTGCTGGCCACCGCGATCCACGGGCGGGCCCGGGGCTTCGGGGTCGACGCGGTGCTGTCGCCCCAGGCGCCGAGCGACCACGTGCGCGACCAGCTGCGGCTGATCCTGGCGGGCTGCGACCGCTGCGTGCTGGCCGACGGCTACGAGGCGCGCCCGCGGGCCCTCGCCGAGCTGTGCGCGCCGCGCGGCGGGGGCGACCGCGGGGGCTACCCGATCCCGGCCGGGGGCAGCACGCCGGTCGGGGCGCTGGGGTTCGTCTCGGCGGCGCTGGAGCTCGAGGACCAGGTGCGGTCCGGGGAGGCCCCGGCCCCCGAGCGGATCTACACCGCGCTGGGCAGCTGCGGGACCCTCGCCGGGCTGGCCGTCGGGCTCGGCCTGGGGCGGCTGCCCACCGCGGTGGTGGCCGCGCGCGTCACGGACGGCACGATGGCCGGCCGGGGCCTCGTGACGCGCCTGGCCCGCGGCACCGCGGCGTTGCTGCGGAAGCGGGCGCCGGGGCTGGGCCGCCGCTCGCGGCGCTGGGCCCGGCCGGCGCGCTTCCGGGTCGACGACCGGTTCCACGCCCCGGGCTACGGGGAGCCGCGCCCCGACGTGGACGAGGCGCTGGCGCTGGCCCGCGGCGAGGGCGGGCTGACCCTCGAGGGGACCTACACCGGCCGGGCGTTCGCCGCGCTGGTCGCCGACGCCCGCGCCGGGCTGCTGCGCCACCGCACGGTGCTGTTCTGGCACACCCTCAGCTCCGCGGACCTGGGCGCGCTGCCGCGGGCGACGGCGGGGACCGAGGGGCTGGACCCGGCGTTCCTGCCGTACCTGTGATGGGCGACGACCCCGCGATCCGGTACCTGGAGCACGACGCCGACCTGGGCTTCGAGGTCGTCGGCGCCACGCTGGACGAGGTCTGGGACCGGGGCGCGCGGGCGCTGGTCGGCGTGATGACCGACGTGGCGCGCGTCGCGCGCGACGAGACCGTGGAGCTCGAGGTCACCGCGCCCGACCGGGTCGCGGCGTGGGTCGCCTCGCTGGCCGAGCTGCTGGTCGCCTTCGAGCTCGAGGGCTGGCTGCTGCCGGAGATCGAGGCGCTGCGGATCGACGAGGGTGCCGACGGCGTGCAGGTCCGGTTCCGCGCCCGCGGGGAGCGGTATGATCCGGCACGGCACCCCGGCGACACCGCGATCAAGGCCGTGACCCACCACGGCGCGGGGCTGGACCGGGACGCGCGCGGCCGCTGGCGCGGCCGGGTGCTGCTGGACCTGTGAGGAGCGATCGATGCAGCCGAGGCGGATCGACGACCACCGCTGGCGGGTGCCGCGCCACGGCGCGATGCGCACCGACGCGGTGATCTACTCGTCGCGTGCGCTGATCGAGCGCCTGGGGGATGACCCGTCGATCGAGCAGATCTGCAACGTGGCGGCGCTGCCCGGGATCGTCGGCGACGCGCTGGCGATGCCCGACTTCCACGGCGGCTACGGGTTCCCGATCGGCGGGGTGGCGGCGTTCGACGTCGATGACGGCGTGGTCAGCCCCGGGGGCGTCGGCTACGACATCAACTGCGGGGTGCGGCTGCTGCGCAGCGACCTGACCCGAGAGGACCTCGGCGGGCGTGGCGAGGACCTGCTGTACGCGCTGGCGACCCGCGTCCCGGCCGGCCTCGGCAGCCGCCAGGGGGGGGTGTCGCTGACCCGCCGCGAGCTGGACGAGGTGCTCCGCGAGGGGGCGCGCGCGGCCGTCGAGCGGGGCTTCGGGGCCCGCGCGGACCTGGAGCACACCGAGGCCGGCGGTCGCCTCGACGGCGCCGACCCGGACGCGGTCTCGGAGCGCGCGCACCAGCGCGGGCTGGACCAGCTGGGCACGCTGGGGTCCGGCAACCACTTCGTCGAGGTCGGGGTCGTCGACCGCGTCGACGACGAGCACGCGGCGCGGGCGATGGGGCTCGACGTGGGCTCGCTGACGATCTCGATCCACACCGGCAGCCGCGGGCTCGGCCACCAGGTCGCCACCGACGCGATCGCCGCGATGCTGACGGCCAGCCAGCGCCACGGCATCGAGCTGCCCGATCGCCAGCTGTGCTGCGCGCCGGTGTCCAGCCGCGAGGGGCGGCACTACCTGGCGGCGATGGCCGCCGCGGCCAACTTCGCGTTCGCCAACCGCCAGGTGCTGGCCGGCCGGGTCGCCGAGGCCCTCGAGGCGGTGCTCGGCGAGCCCGCGCACCGCCTCGGGCTGCGCACGGTCTACGACGTGGCCCACAACATCGCCAAGCTCGAGCGGCACGAGGTCGAGGGGCGGCAGCGGACGCTGTGCGTGCACCGCAAGGGGGCGACCCGGGCGTTCCCCGCCGGCCACCCGGAGGTGCCCCGCGACTATCGCCAGGTCGGGCAGCCGGTGCTCGTCCCGGGCGACATGGGGCGCTGCTCCTACGTGCTGGTCGGGACCCCGGCGGCGATGGCCCAGACGTTCGGCTCGAGCTGCCACGGAGCCGGGCGACAGCTCAGCCGCACCAGGGCCAAGAAGGTCGCCCGCGGCCGCGATCTGCGCGGGGAGCTGGCCGGGCGCGGGGTCCGCGTCCGCGCCGCGGGGCGCGGGACCCTGGCGGAGGAGATGCCGGACGCGTACAAGGACGTCGAGCAGGTCGTGGCCGCGGTGGCCGGGGCGGGCATCGCGCGCCCGGTGGCGAGGCTGCGGCCGCTGCTGGTGGTGAAGGGGTAGCCGGTGCGCCGGGTCCGCGTCGAGAACGAGACCCGAGGGCAGGTGCTGGCCGAGCGCGCGCTGCTGGCCGACAGCTTCCCGACCCGGCTCCGCGGGCTGCTCGGGCGGCCCCAGCCGGGGCCGGGCGAGGGGCTCGTGCTGCGACCCTGCGACTCGGTCCACATGTTCGGCATGACCTACGCGCTCGACGTGATCTTCGCCGCCGCCGACGGCGAGGTCCTGCGCGTGGTGCGCGGGCTGCGACCCTGGCGCGCGACGCTGCCGTGTGCGCGTGCAGAGTGGACCGTCGAGCTGCGGCCCGGCGGCGCCGACGGGACGGAGCAGGGCGACCGGCTGCGGTTCACGCCGCTGGAGGCGGGCGAGTGAAGGTCCCGCCCCGGCTGTGCCGCGCCGTGCACGCCGCGCTGGAGCGCCTCCAGGCGTGACCGTCCTTCTCGATCGTCGAGAATCTGACCGCGCTCGACCAGGCCAACGCCGGCGCGATGGGCTCGCTCGGGGATTTCGGTGTTCTCGGGAATTCTCGCGCGCCCGCGGGGGCGGTAGGGTATCCTCGTCGCCATGGCAGTCCAGCCCACCACGCCGCTCCCGTTCCGTCTCGGGCGCTACCGGATGATCAAGCAGCTCGGCGCGGGAGCGCAGGGCGCGGTCTACCTCGGGGAGCGCGAGGGGGAGCTCGGGTTCCGGCGGCGGCTGGCGATCAAGGTCGTCGAGGCCGAGCGCGACGTGGGTGGCGGCCAGGCGGTCAAGAGCCTGGCCAACGAGGCCCGCGCCCTCGCCGCGGTGCTGCACCCCCACGTGGTGCAGGTCTTCGACTTCGCCAAGTTCGAGGGCAAGTACGTCCTGGTGATGGAGTTCGTCGAGGGCATCGACCTGCGCAAGGTGATCCAGGGCTGCAAGGACCGCAGCGGAATGGGCCTGCCGGTCCCCGAGGCGCTGCTCGTCGCCGAGCAGGTGGCGTCGGGGCTCGCGGCGGTCCACGACCTGCGCGATCACACCGGCCAGCCGGCGCCGATGGTCCACCGCGACCTCAAGCCCGGCAACATCATCCTGTCGCGCCACGGCGTGGTGAAGCTGGTGGACTTCGGGCTGGCCAAGGGCAAGCAGGTGGCGTTCCACACGATGGTCCCGAACATCACCCGCGGCACGCCGAGCTACATGTCGCCCGAGCAGGTCACCGGCGAGGCGCTGACCCCGGCCAGCGATCAGTTCTCGCTGGGCCAGGTGATCTACGAGATGTTCACCGGCGAGGCGCTGTTCTGGGACAAGGGCGAGCACAACGTGATGCTGCGGGTGCTGGAGGGGCGGCCGTCCGGCGATCCGAACCAGCTGCGCAACCTGTGCCCCGAGATCTACCAGATCGTGGTCCGGTGCCTGGCCAAGAAGCCCAACAAGCGGTTCGCGAGCACCGCGGAGCTGGCACGCCGGCTGCGCGGCCTGCGCCGGCGGCTGGCGCCGGAGGCCGACCTGATCCCGCTGGTCCAGGAGCTCGAGGGCTACGACCCGGTCCAGACCTCGGGACCGCTGCCGGCGGCGACCACGCCGGGGCCGGTCCGGTCGCTGAACCCGGAGCCTTCGCTGGACACCCCGCCCGAGACCCAGCCCCTGATGCCGACGCCGGGAGCGGGGGCTCCGTCCGCCGCGCGGCCGCAGGCCACGCCGCCCTCGAGCCCGCCCCCGAGCTCCAAGCTCGGCGCGGCGACCCAGGCGTTCTTCTTCGGCAAGGACGATCCCCGGGTTCCCCGCGGTCCGTCGCAGCTCGGGCCGAGCGCGCCGGACCGGTCCGGTCCTCCGGCCGGGGAGGGGATGTCCCGCGACGTCGAGTTCGGCGGGCGCAGGCCCGACCCGGGGGGGATGCCGCTGCCCGGCGATCCCGATCCGCCGCGGCGCAAGCCCAAGGAGGCCGACTTCCTCGACGACACCTCGATGGAGGACTCGCTGGGGACGCTGCCCCCCTGGGAGGAAGACTAGTCTTCCGCAACGAGAGTCTCGCGCGCCGGCTACTGTGGACAGCCGTCGTCCGGCGCGGCGCCGGCGCCATCCTCGGCCTGTCCGGGGCAGGCGTCGCGGTGATCGGGGATCCGGTCCCCGTCGTTGTCCGGGTCCGGGCAGCCGTCCCCGTCCTCGAACCCGTCGCGATCCTCGGGCTCCACCGGGCACGCGTCGTCCACGATCCGGTCGCCGTCGAGGTCGATCCCCCCGCCGGGGCACCCGCTGCCGTGGGCCGGTCCGGGCTGCGCCGGGCACGCGTCCGACGGGTCGAGGACGCCGTCCCCGTCGTTGTCGGCGTCGGGGCAACCGTCCGCGTCCTGGTAGCCGTCGCGGTCCTCGGGGACCTCGGGGCAGGCGTCGCGCGAGCCCTGGACCCCGTCCCCGTCCAGGTCGCGCGGGCCCCGCAGGCCGAGCCCCTCCCAGCTGACCCCGACCAGCAGGCGGCCGCTGGCGACGCCGGGCAGCGGTCCCAGTCCCACCGCCCCGTGGGCCGCGATCGCCAGCCCCGCGACCGGGCGGATCGCGGCGCCCCCGACCACCTCGCCCGAGGCCAGCTCGGGTTCGGCGAGGGGCAGCAGCCCGTCGAACCCCAGCTCGGGACGCACCGACACGCCGTGGTCCGGCCCGAGCTCGACCCCCAGCGCGACCCGCAGCGTCCCCAGATCCCCCAGCCCGGGGAGCGTCCCGCTCCCCTGGGCCCGCACCCCGGGCCGCACCGCGACGGCGAGCGGGCCGGCGCGGAACCGGACGCCGAGGCGCGGCTCGGCGACGAACCCCGCGCGCCCGCCGTAGCGGGCCTCGTCCCCGGTCGGGATCGACACCGGGACCGAGAGCACCACGGCCAGCGGAATCCGCCCGGCCGGGATCGGCGCGACCCGCGGGACCACCACCAGATCCCCCGGCGCGGTGGCCTGCAGCGGTGCGCCGTCGGCGGTCCCCAGCACCGCCAGGTGGACCGGCATCAGCACCCCGAGATCCGCGGGCCCGAAGCCCAGCGCCGCGCCCAGCGAGGCGGTCACGACGTCCTCGATCTCGACGGAGCGCTCGCCCGCGATCTCGTAGTGCAGCGGGGCGTGCGCACCGGACACGACCAGGGTGAACCGGGGGGCCAGCAGCGGCAGCGTCCCGAGCCGCGGCCCGGGCGCGAGCAGGGGCTCCTGGGGGTCGATCGGCGGTCCGGCGAGGCCGATCGGGTAGACCGGCGCCTGGGCCCGGGCGGCGTGGGCCGCCAGCGACAGCAGCGCGACCAGGGCCAGCGCCCCCGCCGATCGCCACCGTGACCCCTCGCCGCGCGTCCCGACCATCGCGAACATGGTACGATTTCCCGGATTCCGGCACCAGACGATGAGCACGCAAGCGCTGGAGGTCTTCGGGCCATACCGTATCGACGCTCGGGAGGTCAGCGGCGGCCCGGTGCAGCACTGTCGCGCCCGGCGGATGCTCGGCGCCGGGATGGAGCGGCCGTGCCGCCTGCGGCGGCTCAACCTGCGCTACCTGCAGGACCCCGAGACCCAGATCCGGCTGCTCGACGAGGCGCGCCTCGTGGTGGGCCTCAAGCACCCGGGGATCATCGCCACCGAGGACTACGGGATCATCGACGACGAGCTGTTCCTCGAGGAGGAGTACATCGCCGGGGTGCGGCTGCGCGCGATCCTCGATCGCTGCGGCCCCCTCCGGCCCGGGATCGCGCTGGTGGTCACCAGCCGCCTCGCCGAGGTCCTCAGCTACGCCCACGAGGCGGTGGACTCGACGGGGAGGCCGCTGGCCGTGGTCCACCGCAACCTGGTGCCGCACAACGTGCACATCACCCCCCACGGGGAGACCAAGCTGGCCGGGTTCGGGATGGCCCACTTCCGCGGCCGCGTGATGCGCACCTCGTTCGGCGCGGTCCGCGACCACCTCGGCTACGCCAGCCCCGAGGAGCTCCGCGGCGATCCGCTGGACGCCCGCAGCGACCTGTTCGGGCTGGGGATCCTGCTGTACGAGATGATGACCGGTACCGTCCCGTTCACCGCCAACAACATCGCCGAGGCCCGCGAGGTGATCCTCGCCGGGGAGTACCGGCCCGCCTCGGCCTTCCTCGAGGAGCTCGACCCGCGGGTCGACGAGCTGATCGCCAGCCTGCTGTCCCAGGACCGGGAGGACCGCCCGGAGAACGCCACCGCGGTGTGGGAGCGCACCTGGTACCTGTGGCGGGAGGTCGGCAGCGCCACCGACGAGGTCCGGCTCAAGACGGTGGTGGCCAACGCCGATCGCGCCGACGACATCACCGAGACCGTCGACGCGATCGACGAGTGACGCCCGTCAGCCGGGCGGGGCGATCGCCGAGCGCTCCGCCTTGAGGTTCACCTCGCTGGCCTCGCCGGCCTCGACCGTGACCCACTGGGTGTGGGTCCACCCCAGATCCGGGTTGGACGCCTCGAGCTTGTGCCGGCCGGCCTTGAGCCGGTGGGTCACCGGCGTGCGACCCAGGTTGCGGCCGTCGACCTGCACGTTGGCCCACGGGATGCACCGCACCACCAGGGTCCCCTCGCGGGCGGCGGCGACCGGCGTCGTCGCCTCCGCCGGGGTCGCGGCGGCGCTCTCCGCGCGATCCGCCGTGACCGCCTCGGCAGGGGTCTCCTCCCCGGGCTGCGCGGTCGCGTCCTCCGGCACCGCGGCGCCGTCGCTGACCCCGGGCGTCGGGGTCCGCTCGTCCGGGGTCGGCTCGGAGGTCGTCCCCGTCGAGCGGCCCCCGCCCCGGGGAGCGAACACCCCGCTGGCCAGCGCGGTGAGCAGCAGCGCCAGGATCAGCACGGCGACGCCGACGGGGATCATCCACATCAGCCGCCGCTGCTCGCGCCGCTTCTCCTCCATGTACTCCTCGTCCACGGAGTCGCGGTCAAGGCCGCCACCATCAGCCTGCTCCCGCCTCGCACCAGGCGCCCGATCCGGAGCCGTTGCCCCAGGAGGCACGGGCTGAGCCGCCCGAGCCGCCCCCGTCGATCCGGATCTCGACCGTTCTCCCCGACCGCCTCCGTCGCCGTGAACCGCCGGGTCGTCTCGTCGAAGCCCCGAAGCAACAGACCCCCACTCCTCTTCCCGCCCCCGTTCCCGCCCCTCTTCCTGCTCCTCCGGCTCCGGCGGCGGCGGTGCCCCCGGCGCCGGGGTGGGTGTCGGCCCCCCCGGCTCGGTCTCGGCGTCGGGGTTGGCCAGCCGGGCGGTGATCCGCGCCGGGTCCAGCGTCGGCTCCGACGAGGCGGAGGGGACCTTGAGCTGGACCGTGGAGCTCGGCGAGCGGCCCAGCGGGACCGTGGCGTCGGAGCTCGGCTCCTCCCGGTCGATGTGCGTGATCAGCCCCAGGTCGCCGAGGAACTCGCGCGCCAGCAGCGACGGCGGCCGCTCCACCGCGACGTAGAAGTAGCGGTGCAGGTCCTCGACCAGCTTCAGCGGGTGGTCGTAGCGCTCGTCGAGCTCCTTGCCCATGCAGCGGGAGACCGCGCGCGACAGCATCGGGTGGACGTCGCGGTCGACCCGCTCCAGCGGGTCCGGCTCCCGGGTCAGCACCAGGTTCATCGTCTCGAAGTCGGAGTTGCCCTGGAACGGGCTGCGGCCGGCCAGCATCTGGTAGCCGACGACGCCGAGCGCGAACAGGTCCGAGCGGATGTCCACCGCCTCGCCGCGGATCTGCTCCGGGGACATGTACGAGTACTTGCCCACGAAGAACCCGGTGCGCGTGCGCGCCTCGCGCTCGGCGGCCTTGGCGACCCCGAAGTCGATCAGCTTGATCACGCCGTCCCGCGACACCAGGATGTTCGACGGGCTGATGTCGCGGTGGACCAGCTCCAGGTTGCGGCCGTCGGGCGAGGTCGCGTCGGCCATGTACGCCAGCGCCGAGGCGATCCCCTGCATGAAGAACGCCGCGACCGGCTGCGGGATCGCGCGCTCGTTGCGGTGGCACGCGACGATCACCTCGGCCAGATCGAAGCCGTCGACCTCCTCCATCACCATGTAGTGGTGGCCGTTGATCTCCCAGTACTCGAGCACGCGCACGATGTTGCTGTGGCGCAACACCAGCCCCAGCCGCGCCTCGTCGCGGAACCGGGAGACCAGCTCCTCGGTGTGCGTGTACTGGGGCAGCATGTGCTTGACGACCAGGCGGGTCCGGCCGCCCTGGGGGAAGATCTTCTCGGCGGTGAACAGCTCTCCCATGCCGCCCAGCGCGAAGCGGCGAGGGGATTCGACCCCCAGCTCGGGGGGTAGCTGGACGACCACCGACACGGGGTCTGACGCTCTCCGACCCCCGGGAGTCGAGGGCCCCGCCCTCTCCCGGGAGAGCGGCATCGTACGGGATATCGTACCCTACGTCGGGTCATGCCGGCGAACCAAGGGGAGTCGCCGGGGTGGCCGCCGCGGGGGTGGTGGTGGACCGACGCGTCCTGGTCTGGCTGGCGATCGCGTGCCTGCTCGGGGGTGGGCCGGCGCGAGCGTCGTCCGTGTTGCTGCTCGACGCCAGCGCCAGCAGCGGCGACGCCACGCGGATCCTCGACGACGCCGTCGAGCTGCTCGCGCGGCAGCACCACGTCTCCGCCCTCGGCCCGGCGTTCGCGGACGGTCCCCGGATCGCGGTGGACGCCGCCGCCGGCGAGTCGCCGGTGCGCTGGCTGGTGGAGCGTGCCCAGCGGGAGTTCGAGAGCTTCCAGCTCGAGACCGCGCAGCAGACCCTGGCCGAGGCCGGCGACGCGCTGGCGGGACAGCCGGGCGGCGAGCAGGGGGCGCTGCTGCTCGAGATGCACTGGCTGTACGCCCAGCTGGCGATGGTCCGCGGCGAGGACGCCGTGGCCGTGTCCCACCTGGCGCGCATCGCCGTGCTGGCCCCGTGGTGGGAGCCCCCCGTGGGCTACCTGACGCCGGAGCTGCGGGAGCAGTGGCTCGCCGAGCGGGAGCGGGTGGTCGGCCAGGGCGCGCGGATCGATCTCGGGCAGCTGCCCCCGGGCGTGGAGGCCTGGGTCGATGGCTTCGCGCTCCCCGCCGGCCAGGCGCGGGCGCTGGCCGCGGGCCGGCACCTGGTCCGCGTCGAGCGCGCCGGGTTCGTCCCCGAGCGCCGCTGGATCGAGCTGCAGCCGGGGCAGCGGTGGCTGGCCGTGGGCCCGTCCCGCGCGGACTGGGAGGACGCCACGCGGGCGATGCTGCGCGGCTGCCTGGACGGGGAGCTCCCCGCCGAGGCCGCGGACGTCCTGGCCGCGCTGGGGACCCGGGCCGCCGCGGAGCTGGTGGTGGTGGGCTACCGCTCGGCCACCGACCCGCCGGGCACCGTGCGCGCCGCGGCGGTGGTCCCGGGGCAGCGCAGCTGGGTGATCGCACACCGCTCGTGCTCGGCGTACGACCTCGCCGAGATCGTCGCCCGCACGGTCCGCGCCGACGAGGTCGCCGGGGCCTCTCCGGTCTCCCCGCTGATGACCGTCGAGCTCGGCGGGGCGTTGCGCATGCTCGGCCCCGCGGAGCGCAACGTCAGCGGCGGGGGGGGGCCGGCGCTCGAGCTCGGCGGCGGGATCGACCTGGCCGGGCGCCTGGAGCTGCGGGCGGTGGTCGGGCTGGCGTTCGCCGGCCCGGTGGCCCTCGAGGTCGCCGACGCCCGGCAGCGGGCCTACCTCGTGCGAGCCGGTGGCGTCGTGGCGCCGCGGATCCCCCTGGGCCGGGGTGCCGCGCTGTTCGTCGGGGGTGGCGGGGGCTTCCTGCTCAGCGGGATCGTGACCACCGCGGACGACGGCGTCCCGTACCCCGCGGAGGGTCGCGGCGGGTTCGCGATCGCCACCGTGGGGCTCGATCTCCCCGCGGGCCGGGCGGCGACCTTCGGGCCCGCGATCTCCTACCTCCACGGCGTGGTCCCGCTCCAGCGCGGCGTGCCGGTGGCGGGGCAGGGGTCCCTCGAGGTGCAGGCCGCCGCCACGCGCAGCCTGCAGTTCCAGCTGCGGATCCGGCTGTCTCCGACGGGTCTGTAGCGATCGGGAGGCGGTGGGGGGGGGCGGCTACCCCTCGCAGGTCCCCGGCGTGCCGTAGCTGATGTCGACGGTGTCGCCGTCCTCGGGCACGTAGTTGGGCTCGAAGATCACCGCGCCGTAGACGTCGACGAGCGGGTCGTAGATCCAGCCGGTGGTCACGTCGATCCCGTTGACCTTGACCTCGATCGTGCTCGGCACCGCCTCGTGGCTCAGCGGGAAGGTGTCGGCCAGGCTGAGCGACAGCCAGCCCAGCTGGGTCAGCGTCTGGGACCAGTCGTCCTGGCAGATGCTGGCCAGGATCCCGCCGGTGCCGTTGGCCACCTCGACGTAGCCGTCGCCGGCGTAGGCGTTGCCGCCGGCGCCGTTGCAGCTCGTGGCCACCTGGCCGTCGGTCCCCACCACCGCGCTGAGGATCACGTGGTCGGGGTTGGCCTTCAGCGACTGGTAGTTGGTCATGTAGGTCGACCACGACCCGCTCTGATCGGGCTCGTCGGAGACGAACACGACCCTCAGGCCGGCGTCCTGGCGGTAGAACCCGGTGTTGGGCGGCGTGCCGTTGATCGCCATCGTCAGCGCGTCCCAGCCGAACTTCAGCCCGCGCTCGGTGGCGCTGCCGCTGGTGCCGAGGTTGCAGTTGCTGGCGAATGTCGCGGCGCCGTTGGGGGTGCTGCTGGTGATCACCTTGGTGGTGCCCTGGAAGCTGGCGTTGTCGGTGGTCACCGTGGCGATCCGGTAGTCCACGCCGGCGCTGTTGATGATCCCGTGGAACGCGGCGAAGTCGTCGCCCAGCGTCGCCTGCTCCTCGCTCATCGAGCAGGAGTTGTCCACGACCCACAGGATGTCGGTCCAGTTGTTGCCCTCCTGGAGGAAGTGGTCGTTGTACCAGTCCTCTGGGATCCCCGACCCGGTCTGGTCCCCGGTGGCCTGCGGCTGGTCGGGGTCGTCGCTGGAGACGGTCAGCAGCCCGGTGTAGTCCTCGACGTCCTCGGGGGTGAAGTAGACGAAGACCGAGACCTCCTCGCCGGGGGCGAGCTGCAGCCCGTCGTAGAGCTCGTCGGTCCACATGCTCAGCGCGGTGCCCGACGGCGACGCCATGAAGCTGAAGTCGGAGATCGTCAGCAGGTAGGTCCCGACGCTCTTGACCTTGATCTCCAGCTCCTCCTCGCAGCCGATCAGGTGGTCGCCGAAGTCCCACACCGGAGGATCGATCAGGATCGCGGGTGCGAGGCCGGCGCCGTGCAGATCGACCACCACCTCGCCGTCGTCGGGGTCCATGTTCATCACGGTCAGCGTCCCGTGCTTGTCGTCGGCCCCCGTGGCGGTGTAGCGCACGTCGACGGTGGTCTCCTCCTCCGGCGCGAGGATGAAGTTGAGCTCGTCGGCGAACAGCTCGAAGTTGTCGTCGCCGTCCATCACCAGGTCGACGATCTCCAGATCGACCTCTCCGACGCTGCGGATCGTGACGGGGAAGGTCAGCGACTGACCCGCCTCCAGCGCACCGAAATCGATGGTCAACGGTTCGACCTCGATCGCCGGATACTTGGGCTGGGGCTGCTTGTGCAGCGTGTTGTCGCTGCAGGCCAGCCCGGCCAGGGCGATGACGAGGATCATCGGTACGAGTGCGCGCCGCATAGCGTCTCCTCCTGGAGAGGTGCCCCTCCTCCAATTACTAAGTGTATGCCAGAGATCGAACCTTAATGAAACGTTTCGCGAAAGGCCGGACGGCGCAGGCGGAACAGGCCCACGAGCAGCACGGCGGCGCCGATCGCGGGCCTCCCGCCAGAAGCAGAGCAAGTACAGCCACTTGCGGGATCCTCGTCGTCGTCGCCGGCTCCGTCGTCGTCGGAGGCGTCGTCGTCGGAGGCGTCGTCGTCGGAGCCGTCGTCGTCGGAGCCGTCGTCGTCGGAGGCGTCGTCGTCGGAGGCGTCGTCGTCGGAGGCGTCGTCGTCCCCGGTGTCGTCGTCCCCGGTGCAGTCGCCGAGCGTCTGGATCACGGCCTGGTAGGCGTAGTAGGGGTCGGTGGGGTTCTCGCTGGCGTCGAGCAGGCCGTAGGTCATCGCGTTGGGGTCGTCCACCAGGTCGTACCAGAACATCTTCTCCAGCTCGGGCCACGGGTCGCTGGTCGACAGCGCGAAGCTCCCGGTCATCACCTCGTCCATGTAGACGAACGCGTCGGTCAGCTGGCTGGCGCCGTAGGCGTCGCTGTGGGGGCCGAGCGGCACGGTCTCCCAGCCCATCTCGGTGATCCACACCGGCTTGCCCGGGGCGTACTGGTCGGTGACCTCCTTCACCCCGTCGACCAGCTGGATCACGATCCACTCGCCGTCCAGCGTCTCGGTCCAGAACTCGGTGGCCGGGTCGGTGTACTTGTGGTGGGTCACGATGTCGATGTACGCCCCACCGTCGGCGAGCACCTCCTTGAGGCTGTGGTTCCAGCCGTTGAACATGCACTCGCAGGTGTTGGGGATGCAGATCCCCTCGCACTCGTCCCAGTCGGCGCCGCGCAGGTGGGCCAGCTCGGGGCCCAGGACCGCGCACGTCGGGCACGCGGCGTGGACGGCGTCCGAGCCGGGGATCAGGATATCGTTGACCCACTGGTCCCGCCCGGCGTTCCAGAAGTGCGCCAGGTTGGGCTCGTTCCACAGCCCCCAGTGCTGGACCTGCGGGTAGCGGCCGACCGCCTCGGTGACGAAGTCGGTCCAGTCCGCGGTGTTCACCGGCGGCCGGTTGAGGCACCAGTTGGCGTCGTCGGGATCGGCGTTGTTGCACGGCCCGGCGACCGCCCAGTCGGGGCTGTAGGCGATGGTCACGAAGACGTGCAGGCCGAGGCTGTCGGCGTGGGTGATGAAGCTGTCCGCGGCCCCCCAGCCGTACACGTCCTGGCTGGGCTCGAACTGGAACCAGTTCATGTCGAAGCGGACCCACCCGATGCCCGCCGCCGCGGCGAGGTCGAGGGCGTCGGCCGACGACTGGTGGGCGTTGACGCCGAACGGGCAGTCCTCGGTGAACGCGGCGGCCGGGGCGGCCAGCCACAGCGCCGCGAGCAGCGCGGCCGCGCGGGGGAACGAACGGTGCATGGCGAGACCTCCTGCCCTCGGTTGCCCCGAGTGTAGCAGGAGGACCGAGGCGGTGCGGTGGGGGACTACCAGCCGGCGGGGCCGCCGCCCGGGGGCAGCGCCTGGTTGATGCTGGCGTTGACCTGGTCGACGTCGTCCTTGGCCAGCAGCGTGCCGTCGTACTTCACCAGCGAGATCGACGGGATGTACTGGTCGACCTCCAGCGCGCTGAACAGCTGGTAGTTGTTGTCGCCGAGGACCGGGTTGCTCATGTTGTTCTGGTTGGCGTAGCTGGCCAGATCGTTCACCGACGGTGGGCTGCCGCCGCTGTTCTCGATCAGCACGTAGATCACCATCAGCCCTTCGCCCATGAACTCCTGGTAGTAGCCGTTGGTCTGACCTGCCAGGTCAGAGCAACCGGGTCACCACGGGGCCCCGAAGAACAGCAGCAGGCCCCACCCGCTGAAGCCGTACAGGTGGATCTGCTCCCCGTGCTGGTCGTTCAGCGCGATGTCCGGGATCTTCTGCCCGACGGACCAGCCGTTGCCCGACCACACCGGGCCGGGACCCGGCGGGTAGCCGCCCTGGAACGGGTGCGACCACTGGTTCTTGGGGTCGCTGGCGTGCTGGTGGACCTCGGCCCCGTCCTGGTAGCCGTCGCCGTCGGTGTCGGGGTTGTTCGGATCGGTGCCGTGCTGGCTCTCCTCGGCGTCGGAGAGGCCGTCGCCGTCGGCGTCGTTGCCGCCCCCGTCGTCGTCGTAGTACGGGACCGCCGGTGGGCAGCCCACGGCGAACAGCCCTGCGCAGAGCAGGAGGAGCCACAGCCATGACCTCATCGACGAACTCCCTCATCTTGGGGGTGTTTCCACCGAATCGCACGATCTCGCGCGGCCGGTCAATCTCGAAGATGTGAAGATTTTGTCGGGTCCTGCCGGTGGTGGTAGGCGGGCAGCGTCCCGAGGCGCGGGTCGTCCAGCGGTCCACCGAGCGTGAAGTGGTACAGCGACGCGAGGGCGTCGTCTCGCAGCCCGAGCAGCGCCGGGAGCTCGTCGTCGAAGAAGCAGCCGATGCCGGTGCCGCGCAGTCCCGCGGCCTCCGCCTCGAGGTACAGCACCTGGCCGAGGGCGCCGGCCTCCCAGTGGAGCTGGCGGTAGGCCACCGCGCCGCGGCGCTGCAGGGCCCCGGCGAGGGGCGCGATCATCGCCACCGCGAGGGCCCCGTCGCTGGCGATCTCCTGCTGGCAGCTGATCGCCCGGGCGATCCGCCGCGCGTCGCCGCGCTCGAGGCAGACCAGGTCCAGATCGTCGGGGGTACCCGGCGGCGGGGCCCAGGCCGTGTCTCCGGGGAGGGACGCCTGGAGCGCGGGGCGCCGGCCGGGGTCGCGGCACAGCAGGTACAGCCCGGGCTCGAGGCCGTGCACGCGGTGGACGAACAGCACCAGGTCGATCGAGGGGCGCCACGGCCAGGTGGCGTGGGGCACGCGTCCGGCGGCGGGCAGCGTCCGCCGCAGCAGGTGGTGCAGGGCGGCGGCGTCGAGCCCGGAGCGCGCGTCCATCGCCTGGGCGCTGCGCCGCTGGCGGAACAGCGGGCGGGCGGCGACCGTCGGCGCCTCGGCAGCGGCGGCGGGTGCCGGGACGCGTCCCGCGTCCGCGACGAAGCCGCCGGGGTGGCGGGCGGCCGCCGCGGCCTCGTCGATCGCGGGCCACGGGTGGTGGTCGTCGCTGAGCCGGTTGGGGGTCCCGGCCCAGGAGGCGGCGGCGAGGTGCTCCAGCACCGCGGCGGGTGGCCGCCACGCCTGCAGCGGCGCCGGCTCGGGGGATCCACCGGCGGGATCGAGGAGCAGCAGCGCGTCGGGGTGCTCGGCCTCGGGGCCGGTCTGCGCCGCGATCCCCAGCAGGGTGGCCAGCTCGTCGTCCGAGGGGGCCGGCAGCAGCCGGACGGTCCAGCCCAGGGCGCCCGCCGCGTAGGCCACGGCGGCGGCTGCGTGGCCCACGTCGAGCTGGCAGTAGCGGTACGCCCGCTCGCCGTACTTCCAGCTCTCGCGCCAGTGGATCGAGGCCAGGCCGACCAGCAGGGCACCGGGCGGCAGGCCGGCGGTCAGCGCCGCCCACCGCTCGCCCGGCAGCACCGCGCGGCGCTCCAGGGCGTGCTCGAACGGGGCGTAGTGGTAGACCGCGGGGGCCGCCCCGACGCCCGGCAGCGCGGGCGCCAGCAGGTAGCCCTCGGTGGGGTGCAGGTTCCCGCTGGAGGGGTTGCAGCGCAGCGACCAGCGCTGCTCGCCGGCCTGCTTCCACGCCGAGATCGCGAGGGCGTCGTAGAACAGCTGGGAGAGGGCGGCGTGGTCGACGGGGCGGGGCGCGACCGCGCCGGCCGAGACGGCGGCCGCGAGCGTGGGCCCCGGCTGGGCCTCGGTGGAGATCTCGTCCAGGCGCACCCGCGGCGCGCCCGCGTAGCGCCGGAACGGATCGGGCTGGTTCGCCCAGTCCAGGTAGCCCAGGGAGCGGGCGAAGCGACCCAGCTGGTGCTTGGTGCGCTCGTGGTAGGCCGCGACGGCGGCGGTGGGATCGATCACGACGGCTCGGGGTCGCGGGAGGGGCGCTGCTCGTCGTCGACGAGCCACTCCGCCGGCAGCTCCAGGACGCGCGCCGACTCGGTCTGCTCGAGGTGCGCCAGCAGCGTGTCGAGCTGGGCGGCATGCTGGGCCTCGGCGCGGGCGATGGTCGAGAACAGCAGGGCGACCTCTCCGTCGTACAGCGCCGCCACGACGTCGTAGAACCGCCGGGCCTTGTGCTCGGCCGCCAGCGCGATCTCGAGGGCCTCGCGGTAGGTCAGGTCGGCGCGCCCCTCGGCGCTGCGGATCGTCTCGATCCCGTCGACCACGATGTCGGGGGAGTCCGGGAGCTCGCCGGCACCGAGCAGGCTGCCCATGCCCTCGATCTGCTGGGCGTGCTTCAGCTCCTCGTCGGCCATCCGCGAGAGGAACCGCACGGCCCGCTCGTCGCGGTTGTCGCGGGCCAGCATCGTGTAGAACTCGGCCGCGTGGTACTCGCCCTCGATGGCGTTGCGCACCGCCTGCGCCAGGCTGATCCTCGACATCTGCGATCCTCCGTGACAGCGGAGCCTATCACGGCTCGTCGGCGGGATCGCCGTGGCGCAGGATCGGCCCATGCCCGAGCTGCCCGGCATCGAGACCAACTACTGCGCCACCTGCCAGACCGGCGGGCGGCTGCTGGCCGACCGGGCGCTGTCGCGGCTGCTCGAGCGGGGCTGGCCGCGGACGCTGGACGAGCTCGAGGAGCGCAGGAGCGGGTAGGGCTCACAGGCGCGCCGCGAGCTCCGCCCCCTCGCGGATCGCCCGCACCGCGTCGAGCTCGCCGGCGCGGCTGGCGCCGCCGATCGGGTGCGGCTCGATGCCGGCCTCCCGCAGCCCGGCCAGGAGCGCCCGCTGGGGGACCTGGCCGGCGCAGATCACGACGTGGTCGGCCTCGACCACCCGGTCCTCGCCCTGGACCGTGACGTGCAGCCCGGCGTCGTCGACCTTGCGGTAGGTGACCCCGTTCCACATCTGGACCCCGCGCGCCTTCAGCCGGTTGCGGTGGATCCAGCCGGTGGTCTTGCCCAGGTCGGCGCCGACCTTCCTGGCCTTGCGCTGCATCAGCGTCACCTGGCGCGCCGCCGGGGCGATCGCCGGACCGGACGGCAGCAGCCCGCCGTCGCTGACCCCGCTGGTGTCGATGCCCCACTCGGCGAGGAACGCCTCGACGTCGAGGCTGGTGGGCTCGCCCTCGTGGCTCAGCAGCTCGGCGGTGTCGAACCCGATCCCACCGGCGCCGACGATCGCGACGCGATCCCCCACCTCCGCGCGGTCGCGGATCACGTCCAGGTAGCCCAGCACCTTGGCGTGGTCGATGCCGTCGAGCTCGATCTCGCGGGGCACCACGCCGGTGGCCAGCACGATCTCGTCGAAACCGCCCGCGGCCAGCTCCTCGGCGGTGACGCGGTGGCCCAGTCGCACGTCGACGCCGGTGATCTCCAGCTGCCGCCGGAAGTAGCGCAGCGTCTCGTGGAACTCCTCCTTGCCCGGGATCGACACGGCCAGGTTGAGCTGCCCCCCGATGCGCTCGTCGGCCTCGTACAGCGTCACCGCGTGGCCTCGCCCGGCGGCGATCGTGGCGCAGGCCAGCCCGCCGGGGCCGGCGCCCACCACCGCGACCCGCTTCGGCGCGCCGGTGGGCTCGTAGCTCAGCTCCGTCTCGTGGCACGCCCGCGGGTTCACCAGGCACGAGCACACCTGCATCGTGAAGATGTAGTCGAGGCACGCCTGGTTGCAGCCGATGCAGGTGTTGATCTCGTCGCCGCGGCCGGCGGCGGCCTTGGCCACGAAGTGCCCGTCGGCGAGGAACGGCCGCGCCATCGAGACCATGTCGGCGTCGCCGCGGGCCAGCACCTGCTCGGCGACCTCGGGGGTGTTGATCCGGTTGGACGTCACCAGCGGGACGCCCACCCGCCCCCGCAGCTTGCGCGTCACCCAGGTGAACGCCGCCCGCGGCACGGCGGTGGCGATGGTCGGCACCCGCGCCTCGTGCCAGCCGATCCCGGTGTTGAGGATCGTCGCCCCGGCGGCCTCGATCGCGTGGGCCAGCTGCTCCACCTCGGCGAAGGTGCTGCCGCCCCGGACCAGGTCGAGCATCGACAGCCGGTACACGATCACGAAGTCGTCGCCCGCCGCCTCGCGGACCCGCCGCACGACCTCCACCGGCAGCCGCATGCGGTTCTCGTAGGGGCCGCCCCACTCGTCGTCGCGGTGGTTGGTGCAGGCCGACAGGAACTCGTTGATCAGGTACCCCTCGGAGCCCATCACCTCGACCCCGTCGTACCCCGCCTCGCGGGCCCGGCGCGCCGCGGTGCCGAAGTCCGCGACCGTCTGCCACACCTCGTCCCCGGTCAGCTCGTGGGGGGTCAGCATGTTGATCGGCGCCTTCAGCGCGGTCGGCGCGACGAGCTTGTCGTGGAACCCGTAGCGCCCGGTGTGCAGCAGCTGCAGCGCGATGTGCCCCCCGGCGTCGTGCACCGCGGCGGTGACCTCGCGGTGGGCCGCCACGATCTCGTCGCCGTCGAACACGTGCGCCATCGGGCTGACCCGCGCGGCCTCGTTGGGCGCGAACCCGCCGGTGACGATCAGCCCGGCGCCGCCCTCGGCGCGCTCGCCGTAGAACGCGGCCATCCGCGCCGCGCCGTCGGGGTGCTCCTCCAGCCCGGTGTGCATCGACCCCATCAGGGTCCGGTTGCGCAGCGTGGTGAACCCCAGGTCGAGGGGGGCGAGCAGGTGGGGGTAGGGGCGAGCCATGGTGGCGTCCTCTCGTCGCGAAGTCCACCGATACGGTCTTTGGTGGGGGAATGCAATGGAGCGCGGGCGGGTGTGCGGTACCATCGAGGTTCGGGAGGGACGCCATGGTCCGGATGCTGCTGGTCTCTGCGCTCCCGGTCCTGCTCTTCGGGACCGGGTGCACTCCGTACATCGATCAGCTCGATGACGACGTGGCCGACGACGATGTCGCCGACGACGACACCGCCGACGACGACACCGGCGACGACGACACTGCCGGGGACGACGACACCGCCGGGGACGACGACACCGCGGGCGACGACGACAGCGGCCCGTTGCTGCACAGCTGCGACCCGCTCGTGCTCGAGGACGGCGCGAACCACACGCTGATCGCGTGGGGGCAGGCCTCCGATCCCGACACCCTGCAGTGCTGGTTCCTCGACCACCAGGGCCCGACAGGCGAGCCGGCCCGGCCCCAGCTGCGGTTCGTCCACGCCGCGGTGACCGCCGGTGCCGTGGACCTCTACGTGGACGGCGTGCTGGACCCCGACCTGGCCGGGCTCGCCCCCGGCGCGTCGGTCCCCGACCCGGCCGTCGCGGCCTACGCCTCGCCGTTCCTGGCGGGCGAGCACACCGTCGCCGCCTACGCGCAGGGCGCCGATCCCGACACCGAGGCGCCGCTCGCGATGCTCCCTGTAGCCAGCTGGATCGCCGACCTGCACTACACCGTGGTGCTGGCCGGGGAGCCCGGCTTCCGGGTCCTGGCACAGCGCCAGGACGAGAACGGCACGGTCGCCTCGGGCAACGGCCGGCTCGCCGCGTTCCACGCCGTCGAGGGGCTGCCGTACGCCGACATCCGGATCGTGGAGCCGGCGGTGATCAGCCTGTGGACTGCCCTCGAGGAGGGCGCGTTCGGGTCCTCCTGGGAGATCCCCGCCCAGACCGTGACGCTCGAGTTCGGCGAGGACCTGCCGTAGGGCCTGTGGCTGGTGCACCGAATGGGGCTTGCGCCTTGGGTCCCACGAATGGGCGGAGACGTGTGCAAACCGATCCCGGTACCTGTTCAGTGATCTAGCGCTTCATCCCGGTGTCCACCGCGTACAGCTTGCCGGAGTCGCCGCCCACGTAGATCACGCCGTCCGAGACCGCGGGCGTGGCGTAGATCGTGTCGCCGAGGTCCAGCGTGGCCAGCACCTTGCCGTTGTCCGCGTTGGCGATCACCACGGTGCCGGGCTGGGTGACCCACACCACGGTCTTGCCCACCACCACCGGGGAGCCCCACGAGCCGCCGTAGCCCTCGATCATCCAGCGCCGCTGGCCGGTGGCCAGCGCGTGGGCCATCAGCCGCCCGTCGGAGCCGTAGACCGTGTCGGCGAACAGCACCAGCTTGTCGGTCAGCGCCGGGCTGGCCTTGCAGCCGCCGTAGTACATCCCGGCCTCGTCCTGGCTGCCGAACGACCACAGCAGCCTCCCGCTGGCGGCGTCGAGCAGGGTGAACTGGTGCTGCGAGTAGTAGCCGGCGCAGGCGGCGATGCGGCCGCCGCCGATGGCCGGCGCGGCGTAGATCCAGCGGCCGCTGTAGCCGTACTCCTCGGTGCAGCCGTCGTCGTCGGGGCAGAACCGGTAGCGCAGCTCGCCGCCGATGCCGTGGACCTCGACCTGGCCCCGGGCGTTGCCGAACGCCACCAGGCCGTCGCCCGCGCTGTGGTTGCGCACCTTGCCCTGGCCCTCGAACCCGCGCAGCGTCTGGCCGGTGGCGGGGTCGAGCAGCTTGACCAGGCCCTGGGCGCCGGCGACGAGCAGCCCCTGGGGCAGCACCAGCGGGGCGCCGTACAGCCGCGGCTCGCCCGCGGAGCCGCCCTCGACGTAGCCCAGCTCGGCCATCGCCTGGGCGTAGCCGGCCGCGAACCCCGCGTCGTAGCCGGCCTGGTAGGCGGCCTGGGGCGTCAGCCGCTCCGCCGGCCCGGACGCGGTGGCCTCGAACGGGCTGACCGACCACAGCGCGCCGCCGGTGGTCAGGTCCCAGGCGTGGACGCTGCCGTCGTCCACCGCGACGAACACGCGCGCGCCGTCGGTGGACACGCCGTTGGCGTCGGCGGGGGTGGGGTGGTGGCGCACGATCGTCCCGTCGGTGCGCCGGATCACGTAGACGCCGTCGCGTTCGTCGGGGGAGTTCCAGTGGGTCCCGTACGAGGAGACCAGCAGCAGCGTGCCGGCCACCACCGGGCTGTTGTAGTACCCCTGCACGCCGACGTCGGCGATCCACAGCGTGCGCAGGCGGGTCCCGACGCGCCCGTCCACCGTGCCGGTGTGCGCCGCGTCGGCCGAGAACCCGGCGACGCCGGTGGGGCCCGCCGCGGGGCCGACGGGGTGGGGGAGCAGCAGCAGCAGCGCCGCCACGGCGAGCGGCGCCGCGAGGCGCCCGGGAGTACAGGTGTCGGTCATGGGGCCCCCAATCGGGGGCATTGTCGCGTGCGCGTCAGCGGAAGTCGATGACGATGGTCCCGGCGTCGGCATCGTACGTGGTGGGGTACATCCCCAGCGGGGCGTCGGCGGGACCGCCGGTGACCTCGCCGTCGAGGTCGAACGACGAGGCGTGGCAGTTGCAGTACAGCTCCTCGGCCTGCTCGTCGTAGCCGGAGAGCGTGCAGCCGGCGTGGGTGCACAGCCCGTCGAAGGTCAGGAACGCGTCGGCGCCGTCGTCGGCGACGCGGACCACGGCCAGGGTGGTGCTGTCCCCGACCATCAGGATCGACATCCCGCCGGTGACCTCCAGCTCGGGGTAGTCCTCCAGCGTCAGCGTGATCTGGTCGCCATCGGGGTTCACCTCGTGCTGGGGCACCACGTTGCAGCCGAGCTGGCCCAGTCCCGCGGGCACCGCCGCGGTCACCAGCGCCCCGGTACCGAACATCTGCAGGAAGCCTCGTCGCGAGCGATCCGTGTCCATCGTCGACTCCTCGTCGGTTCGCTCCGATCCAACAGGGAGAGGCGGAGTACTGGCAAGCCGATTCCTGGCACGATTCCTGATATCCGGGCTGCATCACCTGATCTCGGGGACTTGCGGGCCGTTCGAACGATCGATCGACACCAAACGAACGTTCGAGTGAGGGAAACCGTCGTAACTTTGCGATCTTCTTGCATTTTCTTCGTTGAGAGCCCTTCCGGCGCCCCCGTAGGATGCTGTTGGCGGAATAGTGTGGGTACCGCGAAGAAGGCCCGCAGATGGCTCCGCCGACGGAGGTTCCCATGATGGGTCGGTTGTTCGCGCTCGTCCTCGTCCCCCTCGCCCTCTCGGCCATCGGGCTCGGCTGCGGCGCCTCGTTCGAGGAGGAGACCGAGGAGTCCACCGCGTTCATTCGCGGGGAGGTGATCGTCCGCTACCACAAGGACCTGGCGATCGAGCGCGAGACGGAGCTGATCGAGCGGCACGGGCTGCGCCGGATCCAGCGGCACCGCACGGTCCGGATCGATCACCTCGCGATCGACGACGGCGTCGACGTGATGGACAAGATCGACGAGCTGCAGGCCGATCCCGACGTGCTCTACGCCGAGCCCAACTACCTGTACCGGCCCAGCGGCCTGCCCGACGACTGGTCGGCCCGCCAGTGGGGCCTGCACAACGACGGGACCTACGGCACGGTGGACGCCGACATCGACGCCCGCGAGGCGTGGAACGTCTCCACCGGCTCGGACGAGGTGGTGGTCGCGGTGATCGACTCGGGGGTCGACTGGGACCACCCGGACCTGACCGCCAACATCTGGCGCAACGGCGGCGAGATCGCGAACAACGGGGTCGACGACGACCACAACGGCTACGTCGACGACGTGATCGGCTGGGACTTCTACGGCAGCGACAACGACCCCGACGACGAGGACGGCCACGGCTCCCACGTCGCCGGGATCATCGGCGCGGCGGGGGACAACGGCCAGGGCGTGGTCGGCGTCAACTGGGACGTGACGCTGATGCCGCTGCGCTTCATCGGCCCCTACGGCGGCTCGACGTCGGCGGCGGTGGGCGCCATCGAGTACGCGGTGGACCAGGGCGCGCAGGTGATCAACGCCTCGTGGGGCGGGCCGGGCAACAGCAGCGCGATCCGGGACGCGATCGCGTACGCCAACGACCACGGCGTGCTGTTCGTCACCGCCTCGGGCAACGACGCGATGAACAGCGACCACAACGCCAACTACCCCAACAACTACGATCTGCCCAACATCCTGACGGTGGCGGCGACCACGTCGAAGGACCAGCTGGCCAGCTTCTCCAACTACGGCTCCACGACCGTCGACGTCGGCGCCCCGGGGCAGGCGATCTACAGCACCTACGCGGGGGGCGGCTACGAGTGGCTCGACGGCACGTCGATGGCCTGCCCGATGGTCACCGGCGCCGCCGCGCTGGCGCTGTCGGTGGACCCCGACCTGTCCGCGCTGGCGCTCAAGCAGCTGCTGATGGCGACCGTCGACCCGCTCTCCGCGCTGCAGGGCGCCACCGTCACCGGAGGCCGGATCAACGTGCAGTCGCTGCTGCTCGAGCTCGACGACAGCGGCCAACAGGACCCGCCGGACGACGGCGGCGAGGAGCCGCCCGCCGACGAGGACCCGCCCCAGACCGACGGCTGGAGCTACGTCGCCTACCCGGTGGCCAGCCCCCACCCGTACGCCAACGACTTCGACGGCTACGCCACCATCGAGCATCCCGGGGCCGCCGAGATCAAGCTGCACTTCGACCGCTTCGAGCTCGAGCAGGGCTACGACTTCGTCGAGCTCGAGGACGGCCACGGGACCAAGGCCCAGCAGTACACCGGCCACCTCGGCGCGTTCGAGACCGACCCGGTCGGCGGCGACACGGTGACGCTGCGCCTGATCACCGACTACTCGGTGACCGACTACGGCATCGACCTGGCCGGCTACTCCTGGCGCTGAGCCCCGCGCGCGGCGTCCTGCCGCGTTGCAGTTCGTAAACCACGGTTGTGTCGAGTCCGGACGACCCTACGTTGATGGGGAACCGCTCCAGGACGGACCGATCGGCATGACGGACACCACGCGGACGATGGCGGCGACCCCGACGACCCGCGAGACGCGACCCTCGAGCACCCGCGCCGCCGACCGCGGCGGGCCCTGGCGCGGCCGCTCGCTGCGCGCATGGGTCACGTTCCTCGCCGTGGTCATGTCGATCCTGGGGTCGGTGCACTACTACCTGATCCAGCGCCTGGTGCTGGACGTCCAGCCCGGAGCGCCCTGGCAGCTCGCGGGGATCGCGGCGCTGGCGCTGCTCGGGGTCGCCACGGTGGCGACGCTGCCCCTGTCGCGCCTGCTGCCGCGCGAGCGGGCGCGCCTGGTCACCTGGCCGGCGTACGGCTGGATGGGGCTGATGTTCCTGCTGCTGGTCGGCTTCGCCGCGTCGGACCTGCTGCTGGGCATCGCGGGCCTGGCCGGGCTGCTGCCCCGCGACGACCCGGGCGCGATGCTGGCGCTGGACCGGGGCCAGGCGCTGGCGGTCCTGGGCCTGGCCCTGGCCACCGCGATCGCCGGGCTGTTCGCCGGGCTGCGGACGCCCGCGGTGCGCCGCGTCGAGATCCCGCTCGAGGGCTGGCCCGATGCGCTGGACGGCCTCCGCGTGGTGCAGCTGTCCGACCTGCACATCGGGCCGACGCTGGGTCGGCGCTTCGCCGAGCGGGTCGTGGCGCGGACCAACGCGCTGCAGCCCGACCTGGTGGTCGTCACCGGGGACCTGGTGGACGGCACGGTCCCGGAGCTGGCCGCCGAGGTCGAGCCGCTGTCCGACCTGCGGGCCCGGCTGGGGGTCTACGCCGTCACCGGCAACCACGACTACTACTCGGGCCCCGGGCCGTGGCTCGAGGAGTTCGAGCGGCTGGGGCTGACGGTGCTCGGCAACCGGCGCGTGGCGCTGGGCGACGGCGACGCGCGGTTCGAGCTCGCCGGGGTCCACGACCGCCAGGGCCGCGGCTTCGGGGCGGGGCACGGCGAGGACCTGGAGCAAGCCCTCGAGGGGCACGATCCGGCCACCCCGACGGTGCTGCTCGCCCACCAGCCGCCGATCTTCGACCGCGCCGCCGCCCGCGGCGTCGACCTGCAGCTCTCGGGCCACACCCACGGCGGCCAGATCCTGCCGTTCGCGATCCTGACGAGATCGCTGTACAGCCGGTACGTGGCGGGGCTCTACCGGAAGGACCGCTCGGCGCTGTACGTCCACCGCGGGACGGGCTTCTGGGGCCCCCCGATCCGTGTGCTGGTGCCGTCCGAGATCACCGAGCTGACGCTGCGCTCGGCGTGAGGGTCAGTCCACGACGACGGCGTAGGGGTCGTTGGCCGAGCCGCGGGCGTAGACCCGGTTGCCGTCGGACTCGACGATCGTCAGGTAGTACTCGAACCCGTCGCCGAGCGCCCCGGAGGCCCGTAGCGTCGTGGTGTACAGCCCCCCACCGCGGTGGCGCAGGTTCTGGTCGCGCCAGCGGCCGCCGTCCACGGCCCGGAACTTCAGCGTCACGTCCCAGGCCCCGCCGCCCTCGACCTCGACCTCGAACTTGGCGTTGTCGCCGTAGTAGACGTCGCGCACCGGCCGGTGGTGGATCTCCGGATCGCCGCTGACGATCTGGACCGTCGGCGACGGGGAGGTGGGCTGCGGGGTCGGGCGCTCGCGCGGGAGCTCGCGGACCTGCGGAGGGGCGGGCTCGGCGGCCGCCTCGAGCGCGTCCTCGGAGGCCTCGTTCTCCCCGGCGTCGGCGGCGGCCCCGCCGTCCTCGATGATCGCACCGTCCTCGATCAGGATCTCGTCCTCGGCGACCCCGATCGGCGCCTCGTCCTCGATCACGATCGCCTCGCGGTTCTCGAGGCGGTCCTCGACCGGGTCGGGCGGCGGCGGGGGAGGGGCCACCTGGCCGCCGCCCCCGCGCAGCAGCTCGGGCAGGAACAGCAGCGCGGAGATCAGGACGCCGATCAGCGCCCCGAGCAGCAGCAGCCTGGGCCACACCCGCCGGGTCTTCGGCGGCGCCGCGGGCTGGGACCGGATCGCCTCCTCGATCGCCTCGCGCATCTCCGCGGCGCCGGCGAACCGCTGGGCCGGATCGTGGGCCATCGCCTGCACCAGCACCCCGCGCAGGCGCTCGGGGAGCTGCTTGGGAGACAGGATCGAGGGCAGCTCCCCGAGCAGGCAGAACGCCATCGTCGCGCCCAGCGAGAACAGGTCGGTGCGCGGCGACACCGGGTCGCCTCGCGATTGCTCGGGGGCCATGAACTTGCGGGTCCCGACCACCGAGTCGGACGACTCGTCGGTCTCGAGCTCGTCGAGGTGGGCGATGCCGAAGTCCATCACCTTGACCTGGCCCCGCTCGTCGATCATCACGTTGCCGGGCTTGATGTCGCGGTGGATCACGCCCTGGTCGTGGATCACCTCCAGCGCGTCGAGCACCTCGCAGGCCACCGCCGCGACCTGCAGCTCGCTCATCGGGCCCTCCTGCACCTGCTGGTACAGGGTCTTGCCCTCCACGTACTCCATGATGATCCGCAGGCCCGACTCGGAGGCCGCGAAGTCGTAGACGTGGACGATGTTGCGGTGGTTCATCTTGGCGAGGAGCCGTGCCTCGTTGGTGAACCGGATCGTGTTCTGCTCCGCCTCCTCGTCGGTGAACGGCTTCATCACCTTGACCGCCACCGGCCGGTCGAGCTGCCGGTCGCGGGCCAGGTAGACCACCGACATCCCACCCTTGCCGATGCGGCGCACGAGGTCGTAGCGCTTGCGCAGGAAGTCGTCGGACTGGAACACGGTGGGCGCGAGGGTCGGCTTGGCCGCCACCCGCTTGGGGGTCAGCGCGATCACCCGGGCCTTGTCGTCGGCCTTGCCGCTCACGTCGTCCTCGACTCGCGCCGCGGGGACACGGGTGCCCTCACGGCTTCGCACCCACGGACCATTGTACTCCACCCCACGGGATGCGCCGAATGCGGGGTGGTGTCTCGTCGATGAAGCGGACGCCGGGGCCGACGCCCGGAGACGTCAGGGCGGGTCGTCCATGGAGGAACCAGGTCGCATCGAGCGCACGTCACCCGAGGGCACGCCACGCCAGCGCGTGACGGCCGGTCCCCTACGGGGTGGGCGCGACGTTGACGTTCGTCAGCTCCTGGTTGCTCTCGCGGAACAGCCGCTTGACCTGATCCTTGAAGATGCCCAGCACGATCAGCACGGCGATCGCCACGAACACGACGATCAGGATGTACTCGGTCATGCCCTGCCCGGACTCGTCGTCGTGGAGCCTCATCAACGCGTCCATGTCACTCTCCTCCTGAGAACGTCACAGGATCGGCAGGGAGATCCAGATCGCCTGCATCTCGAAGTACCGGAGCACCGAGATCGTCAGCGCCTGGAGCACCAGGATCAGCGAGACGACGGCGATGGCGACGACGAGGATGTACTCGACCATCGCCTGCCCGGACTCCCCCTTCCGTGGGGGTCGTTCCGGCGCGTCGACTGGGGCAACCTGCGGCACCTGTGATACCTTCCCTATTTGCGGTACGTGAGAAGCATATCACAGCGTTTCAAGAAAAATTCAATAGCTTTGTTTCGAATTCTTGACGCGGGCTTGACAACCCGGGGGTCGCCCCATCGATGGGCTACGAGATCGCAGAACGGGTCCTGCTCTACGGCGTGATGGTGCTCTGCGCCGGGTCCGACCTGGTCGCGGGGAAGATCTACAACCACATCACCTATCCCGCCGCGGCGCTGGGGCTGGTCCTGGCCCTGGTCTCCGGGGGCTGGGTCGAGCTCGGGCACCACGCCCTGGGGCTGGTCGTCGCCTTCGTGCCGTTCTTCGTGGTGTTCCTCGCCCGCGGGATCGGGGGGGGCGACGTCAAGCTGATGGCCGCCGCCGGCGCGATCATGGGCTACCCGCTGATCGTCGCGGGGCTGTTCCACACGATCCTCGTCGGGGGCGTCGTGGCGGTGGGCGTGATGCTGTGGAAGGGCGTCCTGTGGAAGGGGATCCGCAACGCCCTGTGGACGATGATCACCTGGGCCCTGCCGATCGAGACGCAGAAGCTCGATCCGGCCAACAGCGAGAAGGTCCCGTTCGGCGTGGCGATCGCGCTGGGGACGATCTGGGCCTCGCTGGAGGGGCTGCGCCTGATCGACCTGGAGTTCCTCGGACTTTGAGCCCGCCGCGGCTTGCTGGGCCCTCGCGGGCTCCCTACACTACTCGGTGGCCCTGCAGGCAGCAGTGTGCCTTCCGGACGGACCCCGTCGTGAGGGAGAGGTGAGCCAGCAACCTGGGGACGAGACAGCCCGCCGCCTCGGACGCTACCGGCTCGAGAAGCTGATCAGCGTCGGCGGGATGGCCGAGATCTACCGGGCCCGCTTCACGGGCATCGGCGGCTTCGAGCGCGTCTGCGTCGTCAAGCGGATCCTGCCCGAGCTGGCCGCGGACCCGACGTTCGTGTCGATGTTCCTGGACGAGGCGCGGATCACCGTCGCGCTGCAGCACCCCAACATCGTGCAGGTCTTCGACCTGGGCCGGAAGGACGACAACCTCTACCTGGCGATGGAGTTCGTCGACGGGCGGAACCTGTCCAGCATCGTCCGCGCCTGCGAGCGCCACGCCATCGTCCTGGAGTTCCCGTTCGCGCTGCACGTCGTCGCCGAGGTGCTCAAGGCCCTCGACCACGCCCACACCGCCAAGCTCGAGGACGGGACCTGGCTGAAGATCGTCCACCGCGACGTCAGCCCCTCCAACGTGCTCATCTCGCGCTCGGGGGTGGTCAAGCTCGGGGACTTCGGCGTCGCCAGCGCGGAGATCGCGCTGCCCCGCGAGAGCCACCGCCGGATGGTGGGCAAGTACCGCTACATGGCGCCCGAGGTGGCGGCCGGGGGCGACCCCACGCCGCGGTCCGACATCTTCGCCGCGGGCGCGATCCTGTTCGAGCTGGTGGTCGGCGAGTCGCTCCTGCCGCAGGGCACCTACGAGGAGGTCCAGGAGTACTACGAGTTCTTCGACCCCGAGGTGGAGCTCGCGGTCCGCTCCGACGAGCTGCGGGGCCTGGAGTCGGTCCTGGAGCGGGCCCTCGCGATCGACACGTCGGAGCGCTACGCCAGCGCCGACGAGTTCCTCGACCAGCTCGGCGCGTTCATGCTCCGGAACAACATCCGCATCTCCGAGCGCCAGGTGGCGGAGCTGATGCAGCGCCTCGACCAGGCCGACGGCATCGTCCCGGACACCGCGCCGGACGACTCGCTGCCGGTGGACGACGCCCAGACCTCGACCGACGGCCCGACCGAGATCGAGCCGCCGCACCCCGGCGCCGCCCCCCGTGGGGTGCCCGAGGCCGGCGCGCGCCCGGAGATCCCCGACCTCGACGCGCCCCGGATCGGGGAGACCACCGTGGAGCCCGGGGAGCTGGCCGAGGGGGACGCGGCGGCCCGGGACGGCGCGGCGCCGGCCGGCGGCGACAAGTCCGCCGCGCCGTGGCCCGACGTCACCTCCGACGGGGACCGCTCCGCGCCGCCGTGGCCCGACGTCATCGTCCCCGGCCCCGATCGGCCCGCCCCGGCCCCGCGGCCGGGAGCCCCGCTGGGGGCGCCTCCGCGGGGGGGGAGCGTGCAGCCGCCCGGGGCCCCGCAGGTGCCCGGGGTGGTGCCCGGCCGGACCCCCGCGGCGAGCGGCGCCGCGCCGCTGCCCGAGGGCGACGAGCCGTCGGCCCCCCCGCTGCCCACCGGCGACGAGCCGTCGGCGCCCCCGCTGCCCGGGCTGGACGAGCCGTCGGCCCCACCGCCGGGCGGCGCTCCGCTGCCCGGCGTCGACGAGCCCTCGGTGGTGCCACCGGGCGTCGCCGCGGACGACGAGGAGTCGCTGCCCAGCGCGACGCGGGACAGCTACGTCGACACGCGCCAGCTGCAGCAACGCGGCGCGGGCGACGCCGATCCGTGGGGCACCGGGAGCCGGGCCGACCGGCCCGAGTTCGCCAGCATCGAGATGCTGGTCGAGAAGATGGACGGGGAGCCCCCCCAGCCCGGCAGCCCCGAGACCGCGCCCCCCCAGCGGCGGCAGGCCCCACCGGGGAGCGCCCCGCCCCGCGAGGGGACGCCGATCAGTCCACCGGAGCAGTCCCAGTACGGGACCCCGGCCGCCTCGCAGGGCTACCCCCGGCAGGGGACGCCCCACGCACCGCCTCCGCCGCAGGGCGGCACGCCGCAGGGGCAGCCGTACCCGCCCGGTCCGGCGCAGGGTCCGCCGCAGGGGCAGCCGTACCCGCCCGGTCCGGCGCAGGGACGGCCGCAGCAGCCGTACCCGCCCGGCCCGGCGCAGGGGCAGCCGCAGCAGCCGTACCCGCCCGGCCCGGCGCAGGGGCAGCCGCAGCAGCCGTAC
>CAZOYV010000052.1:32849-34483 GCA_964584075.1 uncultured Rickettsiales bacterium
CCTCCCGGTCCGGCGCAGGGACAGCCGCAGCAGCCGTACCCGCCCGGTCCGGCGCAGGGTCCGCAGCAGGGTCCGCCGTACCCGCCCGGTCCGGGGTACGGTCCGCAGCAGGGTCCGCCGTACCCGCCCGCTCCGGGGCACGGGCAGGGTGGCACTCCGCACGGCACGCCCTACGGCCCCCCGCCGCAGCACGGCCAGCTGCCCCCGGGTGCCGAGGGCTCGTTCACTCCGCAGCCCCCCTACGGGGGCTACCCCGGACCACAGGGCCCGCTGCCGCCCGGCGCCGAGGGCTCGTTCACGCCCCACGCGCCGCCGCAGACGCCCGGGCCCCAGGGGGCCTACCCGTCCCAGGGGCAGCCGGCGTATCCACCGAGCGCGGGCTACCCCCAGGCCGGCTACCCGGGGGGGACGCCCCACGTCCCGCCCCGGCAGCCCGGTGGGGGCACGCCGCACCAGCCGCCCCCGAGCGCGCCGATGCCCGGCATCTACAGCGGCTTCGCCCCCGACGGCGTGGACGTCCACGACCCCTCCGCGATGGACCCCCGGGCGCTGCAGGCCGACTACGACCCGGTGACGCTCGAGCCCGGCGCGCGGGACGCGTCGCGGCTGGGCGCCGGGGCGCTCGGCGCCGGCTCGGCGGGCCAGGCCTACGCGGGCCAGATCGACGACGCCAACGAGAACCTCGAGCCGGGCTACGTCCCGCCCTGCATGCAGGCGTTCCTGTTCCAGAGCGAGACCGTCGCCGGGCCGATGGGGCCGGTCGACCTCCAGAACTCGCTGTCCGGAGGGTTCAGCGCGGTCGCGCTGGTCAGCTTCGACAACGGCAGCTGGCGACCGGCCTACGGGTACGTCCCCCCGGACCAGCGCCCCGGGTCCCCGCCGGTCCAGCAGCTGACGATCTTCGACGTCGGTCCCAAGCTGATGGAGATCGCCTCCGAGACCGGCCGGCGGCGCGTCACGCTGTGGAGCGGCTCCCAGGCCGTGACCCTGATCCTCGGCGGCGGTCAGCTGTGGCGCGGGACCTCGGCGGGGGTGCCGTCCCAGCTGCAGGACATGCTGCTCGAGGAGGGCCTCGAGTTCCACGAGATCCCGCAGGTCGACAGCAGCGGCGCGGCGGGCGAGCGCCAGATGCTCCAGGCCCTCGAGGACAAGGGCCGGATGTCCTCGTCGGAGATCGGGCGGCTCCGCCGGCGGCTGGTGCGCCGGGTGCTGGCGGCGACCCTGGACTGGACGCGCTGCAAGATGTTCGTCGACGACGCCGGGGTCGCCCCCCCGATGGGCGGCGGCGAGACCCCGATCGAGCTCAGCCAGGGGATCGCGTTCGTCGCGCGGCGGGTCCGCGACTCGGCGTTCCTCGAGGGCATCTTCCGCGATCAGACGATGGGCGAGATCGCGATCCGCCCCGACCTGCAGAACCAGATCCACAGCCTGCCGCTGATGCCGGAGGAGCAGGTCTTCCTGGTCAACCTGGGCGGGCGGCGTGCGCTGGTCGAGCTGCTCTACGAGCGCACCGGCGACGCCCGCGACTCGATCTACCGCCACCTGTTCCTGACCCTGCAGCTCGGGATCGTGACCATCGAGCGCTGAGAGCTTGTGAATCTATCCCCTCCCGTCGCCTGAGCACCGCATCATCC
>CAZOYV010000053.1:0-34266 GCA_964584075.1 uncultured Rickettsiales bacterium
GGTAGGTCAGATCAGGCGTGAGGGGCGGGATTCCGCTCTATGACGGGAGTGTCACAGTTCGGCGCAGAGCATCCAGGACAGCTACGACGAAGAAGACTTCATCATGATCCTCGTGGAAGGCGAGAATGGCGGCGGCTCGGCCCCCTCCCAGGGCGACCTCGAGGCGTACGCCAACGGCAAGGGCTTCTCCGGCCCGGTGCTGGCCGACCCGGGCTACGGGTTCATGATCCAGTTCGAGAAGGACAACTACATCCCCACCCCCGTGCTGCTCGGCGGCGGCCTGACCGTGATCAAGGCCGACCAGAGCGTGATGCCCGGCGACATCAACGCCGCGATCGACGCGCTGTAGCCCCCCCTCTCCTCCCCGTCCGCGCCATCCTGCTAGACTGCCGGCCCGTGAGCCGACCCGCCCCCGACAAGCTGCCCCGTCCGTTCCTCAAGTGGGCCGGCGGGAAGCGCCAGCTGCTCCCCGAGATCCGGCGCCGCCTGCCCAGGCGGATGGCGACCTACCACGAGCCGTTCCTCGGCGGCGGGGCGGTGTTCTTCGCCCTGGCCCGCGAGGGCGCGTTCGAGCGCGCGGTGCTGGCCGACGCCAACGCGGAGCTGATCGAGACCTACGTGGCGATCCGCGACCGGCTCGAGGACGTGATCGAGCTGCTGTCGCGCTGCGAGTACGAGGAGGGGTTCTACTACCACGCGCGAGCGCTGCGCCCCGCGGACCTGGACCTGGCCGAGCGGGCGGCGCGCACGATCTACCTCAACCGGGCCGGCTTCAACGGCCTGTACCGGCTCAACAAGCGGGGCGCCTTCAACGTGCCGTTCGGGCGGCACGTCAACCCCCGGCTGCTGGACGAACCCAACCTCCGGGCGGTGTCCGACGTGCTGCAGGACGTGGCGCTGGTGACCGCCGACTTCGAGGCCGCGGTGGCGGAGGCGGCCCCGGGGGACGCGGTGTACTTCGATCCGCCCTACGTGCCGGTCTCCGAGACCTCGTTCTTCACCGCCTACGACGGCACGACGTTCACGATGGAGGAGCAGGCCCGGCTGGCCGCGCTGATGTGGCGCCTGGACGACCGGCGGGTCCTCGCGCTGCTGTCCAACTCCGAGTCCCGCGAGACGCGCGAGCTGTACCGCGGGCTGCGCATCGAGCGGGTCGAGGCGACGCGGGCGATCAACTCGCGGGCCGACCGCCGCGGGCCGGTGGGCGAGCTGCTGGTCCGCACCCGCCCGGGGAGGAGGTCGTGAGGAGGCTGCTCGGCGGCCTGTTCGTCCTGGTCCCGCTGGCGATCTACGTGCTGGCCGGCGACACCGAGGGGCAGGCGCCCCCGCCGGCCACGGCGACGTTCGAGCACGGCGCGGTGGTCAGCGTCTCGACACCGGCGTCCGAGGTCGGGGCCGCGGTGCTGCGCGACGGCGGCAACGCGGTGGACGCCGCGGTGGCGACCGCGCTGGCGCTGGCCGTGACCTGGCCCGAGGCGGGCAACCTCGGCGGCGGCGGGTTCATGGTGATCCGCCCGGGCGACGGCGCGCCGGTGACGACGCTGGACTTCCGCGAGCGGGCCCCGGCCGCCGCCACCGCCGACATGCTGCTGGGCGAGGACGGCTCGCGGGACGGCGAGCTCGCGCTGCACTCGGCGCTGGCGGTGGGGGTCCCGGGCAGCGTCGCGGGGCTGGCGGCGGCCCACGAGCGGTACGGCAGCTTGCCGTGGGCGCGGCTGGTCGAGCCGGCGGCGCGGCTGGCCCGCGACGGGGTGGTGGTCGACGCCGCGCTGGCCCACTCGTTCGCCCGCAGCGAGGAGCGGCTGCTCGCCGATCCGGTGACGGCCGCGCTGTGGGCCGCGGACGGCACGCTGCCGGTGCAGGGCGAGACCTGGACCCAGCCCGAGCTGGCCGGCACGCTCCAGCGCATCGCCGAGCACGGCGGCGGCGAGTTCTACACCGGCGAGACGGCCCGGCTGCTGGTCGCCGAGTTCGAGCGCCGCGGCGGCCGCATCACGGCGCAGGACCTGGCCGACTACCGGGCGGTGGAGCGCCCGCCGGTGACGTTCGGCTACCGCGGCGACGTGGTCCACGCGATGGGCCCGCCGTCGTCGGGCGGGATCACGATGGCGCGGATCCTGCGGATCCACGAGCAGTTCGACGTGGGCGCGCTGCCGTGGCACGGCCCCGACCACCTGATGCTGATGGCCGAGGCGTGCAAGCGCGCGTACCGCGATCGCAACACGCTGCTGGGCGATCCCGAGCACCTGCCCGACATGCCGCTGGCGCGGCTGCTCGGCGTGCGGACCGCCCGCAGCGACGCCGCCGAGATCGATCTGGCGCGCGCCACCCCGTCGGCCACCTGGGCCGACCTGCTGCCCGGCGAGGCCGAGGACACGACCCACTTCTCGGTGGTCGACGGCCGCGGCGGCGCGGTCTCGTGCACCACCACGCTGAACCTCAACTTCGGCGCGAAGATCGGCGTCGCCGGCGCCGGCTTCGTGCTCAACGACGAGATGGACGACTTCGTGGCCAAGCCCGGAGAGCCCAACGCGTTCGGGCTGGTGGGCAACGAGGCCAACGCGATCGCCCCCGGCAAGCGCCCGCTGAGCTCGATGACCCCCACGGTGGTGGAGCGCGACGGGCGCGTGCACCTGGTGGTCGGCGCCCCGGGCGGCTCGACGATCATCACCTCGGTGACCCAGGTGATCTCCAACGTCACGGACCACGGGATGGAGTTGCCCGATGCCGTCGCAGCGCCCCGGGTCCACCACCAGTGGCTGCCCGACGTGCTGTACGGCGAGGAGGGCGGCTGGACGGCGGACACCGCGGCCGAGCTCGGGCGCCGCGGGCTGGCCACCGAGACGCGCTCGTACATCGGGGACGTCAAGGCGATCCGCGTGCACGCGGACGGGACGATCGAGGCGGTCTCGGATGGGCGGCGGGGCGGCGTGCCGGCGGGGTGGTAGCGCTCAGGCGCGGCGCCGGATGCGGGACAGGCCGGCGACGATCAGCAGCGCCAGGGCGACCGCGGCGACGCGCTCCAGCGTCACCTCCTCGGCGAGGACGTGGCTGGCGGTCATCGATCCCGAGCCGGCGAACGCGTAGCCCGCGACCAGGATCAGCAGCAGCACGGGGATCAGGCGCTTCATCGGCCCAACGAGTACCCTCCGAATCGAGGAATTGCGAACAGTATTTTACACCACCCTTGCAAATCCCGAAAAAACCAAGCCTGCACTGGGTTCTCGCCACGTGGGACGAACGAGCCGTCCCCTTCATTCGGATCGAACCCCGAACCCCCCGGATGGGGGAACGATTCCCGGGTCTCAGCGCGCGGCGAGGAAGTTGCGCACCAGGTCGCGGATCGCGCCGCTGTCGCGGGCGGGGCGGTCGACATGGGCGGCGGCGACGCGCGCGTCGAGCTGGTGGAACCCGCGCAGCACCGCCTCGCCCTCCGCGGGGAGGATCTCGGGGTGGGACTGCACGCCCCACACCGGCAGCAGCCGGTGGCGCAGGGTGTGGATCGCGCAGTGGGGGGTGCGGGCGGTGGCGACGAAGCCCACCGGCAGGGCGCAGACCTCGTCGAAGTGCGAGGCGAACGCCCAGGTCGGCCGGGCGGCGCCGGCGAGGATCGGATCGGCCGGGTCGCGCTCGATCTCGATCCAGCCGATCTCCGGCACGGCGGCGCGGCGCACGCAGTGGGGGCCGCCGAACGCCAGCGCGATCATCTGTTGGCCGTGGCAGCTGCCCAGCACCGCCAGCCCGCGCTCGACGGCCTCGCGGATCACGTCCAGCTGGGGCGCGACCCACGGCTCGTCGTCGAGGATCGAGGCCTCCGAGCCGCTGACCACCAGGTGGGTGAAGCCGTCCAGCGGCGGCGGTGGCTGCTCCACCGGCGCGCGGACCAGCTCCACGCCGGCGGGGAACGCGTCGCGCCAGTGCTGGAACGGGCGGTAGACGTCGCGGAACACGGCGTTGTCGAGGACCAGTACACGGGCGGCGCTGGACACGGGGCGACAGTGTAGCTAGACGCCGCTGGAAAGGCGCGTAGAATCCCCACCCTGCGGCCCCGGCCGCGACGAGAGGTGCGCCGACCATGAGCGAAGAGAAGACCGGCACCGACTTCATCCGGCAGATCGTCGAGCGCGATCTGGCCGACGACACGCACGGCGGGCGGGTGACGACGCGGTTCCCGCCGGAGCCCAACGGCTACCTGCACATCGGCCACGCCAAGTCGATCCTGCTCAACTTCGGCATCGCCGCGCAGTACGGCGGGACCTGCAACCTGCGGTTCGACGACACCAACCCGACCAAGGAGGAGGTGGAGTACGTCGAGTCGATCAAGGCCGACATCCGCTGGCTCGGCTGCGACTGGGAGGACCGGCTGTACTTCGCGTCGGACTACTTCGAGCAGCTCTACGAGTGGGCCGAGGGGCTGATCCGCAAGGGCCTGGCCTACGTCTGCGACCTCAGCGCCGAGGAGATCAGCGCCCAGCGCGGGCGGTGGAACGAGCCCGGCCAGAACAGCCCCTACCGCGACCGCACGGTCGACGAGAACCTCGACCTGTTCCGCCGGATGCGCGCCGGCGAGTTCGCCGACGGGGAGCGGGTGCTGCGGGCCAAGATCGACATGGCCGCGTCCAACACAAACCTGCGCGACCCGGTGCTGTACCGCATCCTGCACAAGCCCCACCACCGCACCGGCGAGAGGTGGTGCATCTACCCGACCTACGACTGGGCCCACGGCCAGTCCGACGCGATCGAGCAGATCACCCACTCGATCTGCACCCTGGAGTTCGAGAACCACCGGCCGCTGTACGACTGGTGCATCCAGGCGATCGGGATCGAGGACCCGCCCCACCAGTACGAGTTCGCGCGGCTGGACCTGACCTACACCGTGCTGAGCAAGCGGCGCCTGCTGCGGCTGGTCAAGGAGGGGCACGTGTCGGGCTGGGACGACCCGCGGATGCCGACCCTGTCGGGGCTGCGGCGGCGGGGCTACACCCCCGAGGCGATCCGCGCGCTGTGCGACAAGGTCGGCGTCGCCAAGGCCAACTCGATGGTCGACATCGCGCTGCTGGAGTACTGCCTGCGCGAGGACCTGGAGCGGCGCGCCCCGCGGCGGATGGCGGTGCTGCGGCCGCTCAAGGTCGTGATCGAGAACTACCCCGAGGACCAGGTCGAGGAGCTGACGTTCCCCGACCACCCGGACTACCCGGAGATGGGGTCGCGCACGGTGCCGTTCTCGCGGGAGGTCTACATCGAGCGCGGCGACTTCATGGAGCAGCCGTTCCGCAAGTTCTTCCGGCTGGCGCCGGGGCGCGAGGTGCGGCTGCGCTGGGCCTACCTGATCACCTGCACCGACGTGATCAAGGACGACGCCGGCGAGATCGTCGAGCTGCGCTGCACCTACGACCCCGCCACCAAGGGGGGCAACACCCCCGACGGGCGCAAGGTCAAGGGCACCCTGCACTGGGTCTCGGCGCGCCACGCGCGCGACGCCGAGGTGCGGCTGTTCGACCGGCTGTACTCCGTCGAGAACCCGGGCGACCCCGAGGAGGGCAAGGAGTTCGTCGACTACCTCGACCCCGACTCGCTGGAGGTGCTGACCGGCTGCAAGCTGGAGCCCAGCCTGGCCGAGGCGACCACCGCGCTGCCGGTGCAGTTCGAGCGCAACGGCTACTTCGTGGTCGACTCCCGGGACAGCGCCCCCGACGCGCTGGTGTTCAACCGCGCCGTGGCCCTGCGCGACAGCTGGGCCAAGATGCAGCAGAAGTCATGACCTACGAGCCCAAGCACATCCCCGTCACCCGCGTGGCGCCCTCGCCCACCGGCGACCCCCACGTCGGCACCGCCTACACCGCGCTGTTCAGCTACGCGCTGGCCAGGCGCCACGGCGGGCGCTTCATCCTGCGCATCGAGGACACCGACCAGGTGCGCTCGACCCAGGCCAGCGAGGAGGCGATCCTCGACTCGCTGCGCTGGCTCGGGCTGGCCTGGGACGAGGGCCCCGACGTCGGCGGCCCCCGCGGCCCGTACCGCCAGAGCGAGCGCACCGCGATCTACCGCGAGCACGCCGACCAGCTGATCGCCGGCGGCGGGGCGTACCGCTGCTTCTGCACCCCCGAGCGGCTGACGGCGCTGCGCGAGCAGCAGATGAAGGACAAGGCGCCCCTGGGCTACGACGGCCACTGCAAGGCGCTGGACCCCCGGGAGGCGGCCGACCGCGCCGCCGCCGGCGAGCCCCACGTGGTGCGGCTGGCGATGCCCGACGAGGGCACCACCACGGTCCACGACCTGGTGCGCGGCGACGTGGTGATCGACAACGCCCAGGTGGACGACCAGGTGCTGCTCAAGTCCGACGGGTTCCCGACCTACCACCTGGCCAACGTGGTCGACGACCACCTGATGGGGGTCAACCACGTGCTGCGCGGCGAGGAGTGGCTCAACTCGGCGCCCAAGCACCTGGTGATGTACGAGCGGTTCGGCTGGGAGCCGCCGGTGCTGTGCCACCTGCCGCTGCTGCGCAACCCGGACAAGTCCAAGCTGTCCAAGCGCAAGAACCCCACCTCGATCCGGTTCTACCGGCGGCTGGGGATCCTGCCGCAGGCGCTGCTGAACTACCTGGCGATGATGGGCTGGACGATGCCCGGCGGCGAGGAGTTCTTCTCGCTGGACCAGATGGTCGAGCACTTCGACCCGACCCGCATCACGCTGGGCGGGCCGGTGTTCGACGTGGCCAAGCTGACCTGGCTCAACGGCCGCGTGATCCGCGAGACGCTGACGCCCGAGCAGCTGCACGACACGCTGCGCGAGTGGCTGGTGAACGACGACTTCCTCGCCGAGCTGATGCCGCTGGTGCAGCCGCGGCTGGAGACGCTGTCGGACTTCGTGCCGCTCAGCGACTACCTGTTCGCCGGGCAGCTGCAGCCCAGCGCCGAGGTGCTGGTCCCCAAGGGCCGCGACGAGGACGAGACGCTGCAGGCGCTGGTCGTCGCCTCCGACGTGCTCGAGGGGCTGCAGGGCTGGCGCGCCGACGAGGTCGAGGCCACGCTGCGCCGCGCCGCCGAGGCGTTCGACTGGCCGCTGCGCGACTTCCTCACCCCGGTGTTCGGCGCGATCAGCGCGCGCAAGGTCAGCCTGCCGCTGTTCAAGGCGATGGAGCTGGTGGGCAAGGACCTGGGCGTGGTGCGGCTGCGCGACGCCCGCGAGGCGCTGGGCACGCTGGGTCGCAAGAAGCAGGACAAGCTGCTCAAGCGGTTCCACAAGGCGTACGCCGCGCTCGACCAGGAACCCGCCTGATGTCGACCCCCCTGTCGCAGATCGCCCAGCGGATGCGGCCCTCGCCGATCCGCGAGCTGTTCGAGGTCATCGGCCGCCCCGGGATGATCAGCTTCGCCGGGGGGCTGCCCTCCCCCGAGGTGTTCCCCGTGGCGGAGCTCGCCGAGTGCGCCGCGATCCTCGAGCGCGACGGCACCACGCTGCTGCAGTACGGCGCCTCGGAGGGCTACCCGCCGCTGGTGGCGTGGCTCCGCGAGCACACCGGGCGCCACCTCGGCCGCGAGCTCGCCGCCGACCAGCTGCTGGTCACCAGCGGCTCGCAGCAGGCGCTGGACCTGGTGGCGCGGGCGCTGCTCGACCCCGGCGACGTGGTGATCGTCGAGGCGCCGACGTACCCCGGCGCGATCCACGCGCTGCGCAACGTCGGGGCCCGCTTCGCGACGGTCCCGGTGGACGGCGAGGGGATGGTCGTCGACCAGCTCGAGGCGGTGGTCGAGGCGGCCGAGAAGGCCACCGGCCGCTGGCCCAGGCTGATCTACACGATCCCGGACTTCGCCAACCCCAGCGGCGCGTGCATGGGCCTGGCCCGCCGCGAGCAGCTGGTGGCCACCGCGGCGCGGCTGGGGATCCCGGTGTTCGAGGACGACCCCTACGGGCGGCTGCGCTACCGCGGGGAGGCGGTGCCGGCGATCGCGTCGCTGCCGGGGGCCGAGCGCACGGTGCTGTACGCCTCGTCGTTCTCCAAGATCCTGGCGCCGGGGGTGCGCGTGGCGTGGATCGTCGGCGAGCCGCGGCTGATCCGCGCGCTGGTGCTGCTGCGCCAGGGCGAGGACCTGTGCACCCCGGTGGTGACCCAGGGGCTGGTCGCCGAGTACTGCCGGCGGGGCCACCTGGAGCGCCACCTGCCGCGGATCCTCGACCACTACCGGGTCAAGCGCGACGCGATGCAGGCCGGGCTGACCGGCACGCTGCCCCCGGGCGCGGCGGACTGGCACGAGCCCGAGGGGGGGTTCTTCTTCTGGCTGCGGCTGCCGGGGCGGGACGCCCAGGCGGTGTTCGACCGGGGCATCGCGGAGCAGGTCGCGATCCTGCCCGGGGCGGCGTTCTACCCCGACCCCACCGAGCAGGTCGGCGAGGTCCGCGACGGCCGCGCGTTCGCCCGGCTGGCGTTCACCTTCGCGGCCCCGGACCAGATCGCCGAGGGCTGCCGCCGCCTGGCACGCGCGCTGGCCTGAGAGCTTGTGAATCTATCCCCTCCCGCCGCCACGCGAGCCCGGATCGTCTCACTCCACAGTAGAATGGCGCAGTAGTTCCGCCCAACGCGATCGACGCAGCCTACTCGTCCTCGTCGCGGTCGGGGATCGGCGGCCGGCTGGGCTGCTCGTCGAGCGCCGGGTCCGGCATCGACGCCTCGTCCCCGTCGGGGCGGGTGGTGACGAACTCCACCTGGGGACCGTGCACCTCGCCGCCGACGTCCTCGGCCTCGAACCGCAGGTGGACCTTGCCGTCCTCGCCGACGCGCTCCTCGACGCCCGGCGCCGCGGGCTCGTCCGCAGGATCGCCGCTGGCCGGAGCGCCGGCGGCCCGCTGGCGGTCCAGCGCCCGCTGCACCGCGCGCGGCTCGAACCCGCGGATCCGCTCCGGCCCGACCAGGATCAGCGGCACCGCGCCGTCCCCGCCGGCGCGGCGGTACAGCGCCATCGCCCGCGGGTCCGACTCCACGTCCAGCGCCAGGTGCGGGATCTCCTGGGCCTGCAGCCACGAGGTCGCCTCGCGGCACACCGGGCACCACGACGTCACGAAGATCAGGACCTCCTCCTCGCCCGCCGGGGGCGGCGTCTCCCCCGCGTCGGGGCCGGCGAGGGCCGGGGCCGCGGCCAGGCTCAGCACCACCGCGGCGATCGGCGACAGCAGTGTGGGGGTCCGGGGGGCGTTCGGGGCGTGCATGGCGTCTCCTCGGGCGCTCGCCTTCAGCCTAGCCACTGGATTACGATTCCGCCATGAAGACCGACGCCCCCCCCACGATCCGCCCCCTCGAGCCCCGCGACCTCGGCCCCGTGACCTCGCTGGTGCGCAGCCTGCGCGCAGCCCACGACCTGGGCGCCGACGTGGGCGGCAGCGGGATGGACCGCGTGGCCAACCAGGCCGGCAGCGGGGCCGGCGCGTGGGTCCTCGAGGACGACGACGGCGCCGTGGTCGGCACCGCCGTGGTCCAGCCGTTCGAGGGCGACGCCTGCGAGCTGAAGCGGCTGTACCTGGCCCCCGAGCACCACGGCCGCGGGTGGGGCCGCGCGCTGCTCGAGCACGCCCTGGCGTGGGCCCGCGGCGAGGGCTACGCCTGGATCGTGTTCGAGCTCCCGCCGGTGCTGGACGCCGCGGTGGCGCTGGCCGAGGCGGCCGACTTCGAGCTGGCCGACGAGCACCCCGACAGCGGGCTGCTGCGCATGGTGCGGGCGCTCTGACCCTACTCCAGCATCACCCAGGTGTCGGCCAGCGGAGGGCCGGTCCCGATCCGCAGATCGCCCTCGAGGGTCGAGCCCCCGTCGGCGTCGGCGTACAGCACGCGCAGGCCGAGGCGGCCGTCGTCGGTGCGCGCCGCGGCGGCGGGGATCGCCACCTCCAGGTCCATGCCGGCGGGCGCGCCGTCGCGATCCGACAGCGGCTGCCACGCCGCGGTCACCCCGGCGGGGACCGCCGCCTCGGGGATCGCCCCGGGCTGCTCTCCGGGCAGCGACAGCGAGCACGGCACCACCTCGGCGGGGCCCGCCTCGCCCCCCGGCAGCACGGCCAGCTCGACCCAGCCGTCCGCCGTGCGGAGCCACACCTGCAGGTGATCGCGAGCCTGCTGCCGGCGTCCCTCTCCGTCGGTCACGAGGACGTCGTCGAGGACCCGCGCGCCCACCACCCAGCCGTCCCCACCGGGCCGCACGCCGACCGCCACGGCCGCGTCCGCGGAGCCGTCCCAGGACTCGCCGTGGCGCTCGCGGGAGACGTTGGCGCGGTCGTCCAGCAGCCACAGCCGGTACCCCTCCCAGTCGGCCAGCGAGCCGTCCACGGCGGGGGGCGGGCCGGCCTGCAGCGGCAGGTCGTGCAGCTCGGTGTACGCGCGCGCCAGCGGCTCGCGGTGGGCCTCGGGGATCTCGTCGCTGCGCAGCAGCCGCAGGGCCGCCAGCGGCGGGTCCTCCGGGGCGGTGCCCGGCAACGCCAGGGTCCACCCCGTGGTGCGGACCCGCACGGTCTCCCCGGGCTCGATCCACAGCTCGGGCTCCAGGAAGTGGAACACGTCGCCGGGCTCGCCGTGGTGACCGACCTCGATGCCCCCGAGCACCGGCGGCGGCGCGGGCACCTCGACCGCCAGCGTGGTGCCCTGGCACGACGGGTACAGCGCGTGCCCGTGCATCGACCAGACCAGCCCCCCGGGGGCCGGGCGCAGGTAGCCCGAGCGGTAGTCGAAGCGGTAGCACGAGCGGGTCTCGGCGTCGATCGCGTCCCACCGCTCGCGGGCCTGCCGGATCAGCTCGCGGTGGGCCTCGGGGTACAGCTCGAGCGGGTCCTGCAGCTCGCCGAAGCGGTCGTGGATCCGGTACGCCACCGCGGCCTCCCCCTGCGCGCCGCCGCGGTACCCGCCGGACCACTCCCGCATCCCGCGCAGCGTGCCGGTGATCGCGACCAGCTCGAGCCCCGAGGCCTCGTTCCACGCGCAGCGGCGCGTGGCCGGATCGCAGTCCGCGCCGAGGTCCGGCTCGAGCTCTCGCATCAGCCCGTGGCGGTGGATCCAGTGCCCCGTCCCGAGGCCGTCGTCCTCCCACAGCCGGACGCGCGTCTCGGTGAACGTCCCGCCCCCGGCGAGGGGCACCTCGCGCTCGTTGACGGAGCGCCCGAAGCGGACCAGCGAGGTGCCGTCGTAGAACGTCGGGAAGTCGGCCCCCAGCCGGCGCGGGGGCGCGTCGCCGGACCACCGCAGGCGGTAGCTGTGCCCGGGCCGCCCGTCGACGACGAGGAACAGCTCGTGGGTCACCTCGCCCCGCTCGGGGCGGACCAGCTCGGGCCCGGCACCCGCGGGCAGGCGGGCCGCCACCGGGTCACCCCCGGCGTCCCCGCCGCCGCCGCCGTCGTCGCGCGGACCGCACCCGGCGCCCCCGCCGCAGCCGGAGAGCCACAGCAGCGCGAGCAGCACCGCCCCGCAGCGGCGGGTGAGGGGGATCACTTGGCCAGCTTGGTGCTCTGCCCCGAGTACGGGCGCACGTCGAAGAAGAACGCCATGCCGTCGTAGAGCTTGGCCGGCCAGGTCCAGACGTGCCCGACGGTCAGCCGGTTGTCGGTCCAGAACGGATCGTCGAACGGGACGTAGACCAGGCTGTTGGGCTGGCGGAAGTCGGCGACCTGCGACTCGAACTGGTCGGGCGTGAACCCGCCGTCGACGACCTCGCTGCTGCCCCGCTCCGCGTCGTAGTAGCCGCCGTTGATCGCGTACGCGACGGTGACGTGGACCTGCTCCCAGGTGGGCTCGTAGTACTTGTCGAAGTACTGGGCCAGCGGGATGCGGCTGTAGCTCGCGCCGGGGGCTCCCTTGTTGCAGTGCTCCGCGGCGAGGAAGAACAGCACCGGGCTGTCGTGCTCGCTCCGCGCGCGGTTGATGATCTCGGTCATGTTCTGCCGCAGGATCCGCGCCCGCGCCTCCCGCAGCGAGCTGGTGTCGCGCTTGGTGCGGTTCTCGGGGTGGTGGTAGTAGATGCTGGTCTTCTCGGTGTCGAGGTAGGCCCGCATCACGGGGTACCGGTCGGCGGGCAGCTTCTTCTTCAGCGCCGCCACCGCCACGCCCTCGTTGAGCTTGTTGATGCCCTCGAGCATCGCCGCCGGGTTGCCGCCCTCGTAGGCGGTCGCGACGTCGGCCACCACCGCGCTGAGCGACTTGCGCGTCTCGCGGTCCTTGAGCTGGCCGATCCAGGTCTTCAGCGGCAGCAGCGAGCCCGCGCCGCCGCCGGAGAACACGTCGTGGTTGAGGTCGAACGTGGCGACGTGGACCCGCTTGCCGCTGGCCAGTCCCTTGTTGTAGGCGCGCAGGTCGGCCAGGAACGCGGCGGTCTCCTCGGGCAGCTCGAGGACCTCGGGCGGGGCGGTGCCGTCCACCACGTAGGCGTCGAGGTGCTCGCTCATCCACAGCGGCGCCTCGATCGCGACCATCCGCACGCCGTGCTCGGTGTGCAGGTGCTGCAGGTACGGCAGCAGGAACTCCTGGTGCTCGACGATCCCGCCCTCGGGGCCGTAGCCGAGCATGTACACCGACTTGTCCGCCATGCTCGCGATCGGCTCGGCGGGCTTGAAGTCGAGCCCGACCGCCTCGGCGTCCTCCACCAGCTGCTCCCCCACCGCCTTGACGCCGGCGCCGGGGAGGATCGTCCAGTAGTCGGGGATCGTGGTGTCGAACTGGCCGCGCGCCACGACCCCGTCGGCGTCGACCACGACGTAGCCGATCTCGTTGTAGGAGTAGTCGGGCGCGGACCACACCGCCAGATCGGTCACGCCGGTGTAGATCACCGCGTAGTGCTGGGGGTTGAACGGGTTGATCATCGCGAACGTCGCGGCCAGATCGGTGCCGTCGAAGCGCTCCTTGCCCACGCTGATCCCGCCGGCGTCGACCCCCAGCGGGAAGCTGCCCTCGTACAGCGTGAGGATCACGTTGCTCTCGGGGGTCCCGACCAGGAACAGGAAGCAGCCGCCGAGCTCGGGCAGCGACACGTCGCTGTCGGCGCGGAGCGTGATCGGCCAGCCCTCGCCGGCCTGGCGCGCCTCCAGATCGGCCTGGAGCTCCTCGGCGAAGGCCTTCAGCTGCGCGGTGACCTCGTCGCTGCCGCCGGTGCCGTAGACGATCAGCACCGCCTCGCTGATCAGCGCCTCGCGCAGGGCCTTGGTCGCCACCTGCTCGTCGATGCCCTCGATCCCCTGGGCGCCCGCCCCCGCGACCACCGCGGCCACCGTCAGCCCCGCCAGCAGCATTCCCGTGCGCTTCGCGACCCACCGCATCGCCTCACCTCGCTTTCGAACGATCCCCCGCCAGCCCCGGACCGACGGGGGGCGGGAACGTACTGTAACAAAATCAGCGGGCCGTGGCGGAGAGCGGACTGTCGGTCAGCGGAGGCGGGCGCTGCTCCGGGGGCTGGGGGCCGAGCTCCAGCTCGCTGATCAGCACGGCGTCGGGGACCCGCAGGGTCACGGGGACCCCCGAGGTCGGGCCGCCGACCCACGCCGTCCCGCCGTGCAGCACCGCCGGCGCGAGGTAGTGGTGCTCGGTGTGCAGCGTGGTGGTGGCGACGATGTCGCGCAGCACGCGGTGGTCGGCCAGCAGGAAGCGGGCGTTGCGCACCGGCTCCTCGCGGCCGTCCGGATGGCGCCGCACCACGATCAGGGGCTCGGTCAGCGAGGGGCCGCCGTCGTCGCCGAAGTGGATCCGCCGCACCGGCACGCCGGAGTGCATCGCCGGATCGTCGAGGGTCCGGATCACGAGCACGTGGTCGAGCCCCGACTGGCGCGCCATCTTGAACGCCTGGCGGTACAGCCGGGCCTGGCCCCGGCCGTGCCGGTTGGTCACCGTCGTGACCCCGGGCATCCCCACCAGCCGCGAGCTGCGCGAGCCCCGCCCGTGGCCGTTGGACGCCGCGATGTCCTCCCGCGGGGTCCGCGACATCAGCAGGGTCTGGACGACCCCCTCCTCGACCAGCTCGACGCGCTCGGCGGGCACGCCCTCGTCGTCGAAGCGGTAGGCCCCCGCGGCCTCGCCCAGCTCCGCCGCCGGGTCGTCGACGACGTCGAACCCGCGCGGCAGCACCCGCCGCCCGACGCGGGCCAGCACGACCCCGTCGTCGCGGCCCCAGTCGTCCCCGGCCTCCTCGCCGGGGGTGCCCATCAGCTGTGGGATCAGCAGCTGGCGGTAGAGCTCCGCGGCGGCCTGGCCCTCGAACACCACCGGGCCCAGGTAGTCCTCGACCACGGGCGCCTCGAGCCGCGCCGCGAGCCGCGCCGCCAGGGCGTCCAGCTCCGCGTCGAGCTCGTCGTCGGCCGGCAGCTGCCCGGGCGTCGGCGCGATCCACGACAGCGTGTCCTTGACCAGCCGGTCGTCCTCGGCGCGCACCTCGGCGACGACGCGCAGGACCACGAACCGGCCCGGCTCGACGATCCGCGTGCCCTCCGAGGTCACCACGTAGCGGCGCCAGCTCCAGTCGGCGAGGTAGACCCGCGAGTTCTCGATCCCGGGCACGGCGCGCAGCACCGCGGACAGGGTCCGGGCGCGCTCCTCGAGGGCGGCGCGGTCGGGGCTCGCCGGGGGGGTCCAGTCCAGCGCGACCACCGCCTCGGCCGGGGCGTAGTCCGCGGGGCGCTCCTGGGTCGCGGCGCGCTCGCGGGCCGACAGCTTCTGGCTCAGCCCCTCCACCGCCGACTTGTAGGCCTCGTCGGTGACGACCCACAGGTCGCGGGCGATCACCAGCTCGTCGTCGTCGAGCACCAGCGACGCCGCGGTCAGGCCGCTGGGATCGTCGCCGAAGGTGGTGAAGTTGCTGTTGTCCAGGGCGTAGTCGCCGACCCGCAGCTCGCAGCGCAGCGGGCGCGCGCGGGACAGGCCGGAGCGCACCAGCGCGCCGAGCGTCGCCTCGGCGTAGACCTGGGTGGTGTCCAGCACGCCGTACGACAGGAAGTAGGGCGCCGGGGCGTCGGGCAGCCGCAGCCCGTCCATCGAGCGCTGCAGCTCGCCCTCGAGGGCCCGCATCAGCGGGTCGCCGTCGGCGGCCCGGGCCGGGGCCACGGCGGGCCCCAGCGCGACGGCGGCGATCAGCGCCAGGGGCGCCAGGCGGCTCACGGCGCACCCCCCTGCGCCACGCCGGCGGCGGCCTCCTCCACCGGCGGCGGCAGCAGCGGGGCCAGCTCGTCCCCGGTCTCCTTGCGCTGGGTCTCGATGCGCCGCACCAGCAGGTCGGGCGACACCGCCGAGACCGGGACCCACCCCGACTCGGCGCCGCAGTAGCCGTTGAACACCTCGACCCGCTCGCCGGCGGCGACGATCTGCGAGAACGTCGCCAGCGGCGTCCCGATCAGGTCGACGCCGCGCACCAGCTCGTCGGGGCGTCCGTCGGGGTACACGCGGTAGACGATCACCGGCGAGACGTTGAACACGTTGGCCAGCCCGCGGCCGGTGTAGGTGAAGCCGCCGGTGATGTCCTCGAACAGCAGCCCGTAGGGCGCGCCCTGGGCCTCGACCTCGGCCAGCAGCTTCCCCCGCAGCGCCTCGCGGTCCACCGTCTCCGCCGACTCCACGACCAGGTTGCCCTGGCGCGAGATCACGTCGTGGCCGCTCTGCCGCCGGCCGTGGCCGTTGGAGCGCTCCTGGCCCGGGATCGGGGTCCGCCCGGTGAGGAACCGCTCCAGGACCCCGTCCTCGACCAGCACCACGCGCTCGGCGGGCACGCCCTCGTTGTCGAACCGGTAGTGGCCGTTGAGGTCGACCCCCGCGGCCCGAGCCAGCGTCGGGTCGTCCACCACCGACAGGAACGACGGCAGCACCGCGTCGCCGACCTCGTCGCCGAAGGTCTGGCCCTCCTCGTCGTCGCGCAGCCGGTGGCCCTCCATCCGGTGGCCGAAGATCTCGTGGAAGAACACCGCCGCGGACCGGCCGCTGAGGATCGCCGGGCCGCTGAACGGCTCGGCCTCGGGGGCCTCGGTCAGCGCCACCAGCGTCGCCTCCATCTCCTCGGCCTTGGCGACGATCTCGTCCTCGCCGGGCAGCCCCTCGGGGGTGGCCGCGTCCCAGGCGTGGAACAGCTTCAGCTCGGTGCCCTCGGGGGCCAGCGTGGCCACGTCGATGGACACGCGGTAGTGCTCGAACGGGACCCGCAGCCGGGTGCCCTCGCTGTTGACGTAGTAGCGGTTCTCGGCGCGGGCGCTGAACCGCACCGAGCCGTCGTAGACCACGTCGGAGTCGCGGAACGGGCGCGAGGCGGTCCGCAGCCGCTGCTCCCAGGCCGGGCGGTCCACCGCCAGCGCGGCGGGCTCGCCGAGCCACTCCTGGGGTGCGGTGGGGGCGAAGTCGGCGAGGTCGTCGCCGTCCACCCGCGTGACCTTGCTCGAGCGCACCTGGATCAGCCGCGACAGCGCGTTGCGGTAGCGCCGCTCGGTCTCCTTCCACAGCGCCACGCGGACCGCCAGCGGGTCGTCGTCGACGGGCAGGAAGATCTCGGCCCGCCGCAGCCCGCCGAACAGCTCGTCGATCTCGGTGGAGGGGTGGGTGTTGTCCAGCTCGGGGTCGCCGACCCGCAGGTCGACGTCGAACTGGCGGAAGCGGTTGTCCGCGAACGACCCGAAGGCCCCGTCCTCGCCGTGCATCTCCACCGTGTGGGACTCGACCACCTCGTAGGCCAGGAAGTACGGGGGCTCGTCCTGGCCCGCGAGCTGGTCCAGCGAGCGCTGCAGCTCGTCCCCCATCGCGTCGAGCAGCGGGTCCTCGCCGGCGTACGCCACGCCGCCGAGCGCCAGCGCCAGCCCGATCACCACGATCCGTCGCATCGTCACCTCGTTCCTCGTCTCCGTGGGCGCGTACAACACTGTAGACACTTCGTCGCGAAAGACCATTTCCGCGTTCGAGCGCGGCTTGGTATACAACGGCTCGCGGAGGCACCGTGGAATACCTGCAGCGACTCGAACGGTCCGGCGAGACGTCCCTGTACGAGATCCGCGGGGGGGGCCGCTCCCCCGTGGCGCGCTACGTGGCCAGCACCGCCGAGGGCCGCCGGATCTGCAACCAGCCCGAGCTGATCGGCTTCGACTTCGGTGTGACCCTGACCCGCGCGGTGACCCACGCCCTGGAGCTGCTGCCCGAGCGCGACGCGATCGAGACCGGCCCCCAGGAGCGGATCTGCGTGGTGCACTTCCTGCGCGGCGGGCTCAACTTCGGGCTGCGCGAGGCGCTGTACCGCGCCTACGGCTTCAACCGCCAGTCCTCGGTGTTCATGAGCAGCCAGCGCAAGAAGGTCGACGGCGAGTGGCACGTCGAGGAGGACATGTACCGCAAGCTCGAGATCCCGGCCCACGCGACCCTGCTGGTCGGCGACGTGGTCGCCACGGGGACCACCGTGGCCAACGGCCTCGACGTGATCCTGCACCACCTGCGGCACATCGGCTCGTCGGTGCGCCGGATCGTGTTCTTCACCATCGGCTGCGCCCGCACCGAGCAGGTCCTGGCCGAGGCCGATCGCCGCTTCCGGGCCGCGTTCGAGGAGTACGAGGGCACCGCCGCGGTCTACCTCGAGGGCCGCTTCCGGCTGGTCTCCAGCGGGGACGAGCTCCGCATCGGCCGCCCGGGCACCGACCTGATCCGCCGCGACTGCCTGGTGGCGCCGGAGTTCGCGCTGGCCCAGTACGACCGGCTGTCCTACGCCCTGGAGCGCTGCACGATCTACGACGCCGGCTCGCGGGCGTTCGACATCCCGACCTTCGCCACCGACGTGCGCAGCTACTGGGAGCAGGTCCGCGGGCTGGCCCTGGGCGGGACGACCCTCGCCGAGGCCCTCGACGAGCGGTGGCCCGAGCCGTGGCGCGGCGACCACGACGCGTTCGACGAGTGGGCCGGGGAGCGCTGGCGGGGGGTCGACGACGACCTGCTCGACGCCGTGTGGCGCCGGTCCACCGAGCGCTGGAGCGAGACCTTCCGCCGGCGGGCGGCGGGCGCCGACGCCCTCGCCGAGCTGGCCACCGGCCGCCTCGGCGAGCTGCCCGACGTGCGGCGCGAGAGGAGCGAGGGATGAGCGACACGGCACACCACGCCGCCCACCACCTGGAGATCGGCCCCGAGGTGCTGGCCGGCAACGACGGCCTCGGCCGCTACGTGTTCCTGCCCGGCTCCCGCGACCGCGCCGCGCGGATGGCGACCCGGTTCCAGGACGCCGAGGCGCTGCCCAACCGCCGCGGCCTCGACGTCCACGTCGGCCGGCTGGTCCGCGGCGGCCTCGCCGTCGACGTCGCCGCCGTCCCCACCGGGATGGGCTGCCCCAGCGTCGACATCGTCGTCACCGAGCTGATCCAGCTGGGCGCGCGGCGGCTGCTGCGGATCGGCACCGCCGGCACGCTGCAGCCCGACATCGGCACCGGCGACCTGGTGGTCGCCACCGGCGCCGTGCGCGACGAGGCGACCAGCGACGCCTACCTGCCCCGCGAGGTCCCCGCCGTCGCCGACCCCGTGCTGGTCGACGCGATCTGCCGCGCCGCCGCCCGCACCGGCGTCGGCGAGCGGGTCTACGCCGGGCTGGTGCACAGCAAGGACAGCTTCTTCGGCCGCGAGTTCGCCGAGGGCCCCGACGCCGCCCGCAACGAGGCCTACATGAAGCTGCTGTCCGACGTGGGCGTGCTGGCCTCGGAGATGGAGGCCGCCCACCTGTTCGTGCTGGGCCAGATCCACGGCGACGCCCGCGTCACCGCCGCGAACCGCGCCACCCGCGACGTGCGGCTGCGCTGCGGCGCGCTGATGGCGATCATCGGCGACCAGACCGGCTTCGCGTCGCGCGAGGACGAGCAGGCCGCCGAGGAGCGGATGCTCGACCTGGCCGCCGAGGCGATCCTCGACCTGGGGGCGATGGAGCGGGCGTAGCCCTCGCCGGGATCGCCGACCGGGGAACGGGACGGGCACATGGGGAGGGAGGGGCTGTCCAGAGGCGGCCGGCAGGCGAGATGCGGGCGGTGCGTGGCAGTGTGCGACAGGCTGCTAGCCCCGGGTCCAGTCCGGGTCGACCAGCAGGATGCTGTGGGGGTCGGGCTCGGAGTCCGGGACGCAGCGGTAGCGCGACAGATCGGTGACGCCCTCGTCGGCGAGCACCTCCTCGTCGAGCCAGGCCCGGAAGGTCGAGGTCTGCGGGTCGCGGGACAGCAGCGCCACGGTGGCGTCGGCGAGGATGTCGACGCTGCGCAGCTGCTCGTCGGGGACCGGGCCGAAGGCGGACACCGCGGCGGTCTTGATCCCGGTCACCGGCCACAGCGCGTGGGCCGCCACGTTTGGCTCCTCGGCGTCGATCGCCTGGGCGATCAGCGTCATGCCGACCTTGGAGACGAGGTAGGGGCCCTTGTGCGGGGCGCCCCTCGGCGTCACCGGGGGGGACATCATCAGCACGTGCCCGCCCCGCTCGCGCAGGTGCGGCAGGGCGTGGTGGCTGGCCAGGTAGGCGGCGCGCACGTTGACCCCGATCACCAGGTCGAAGCGCTTGGCGGGGAAGTCGGCGACGTTGGCCAGGAAGATCGCGCCGGCGTTGTTGATCAGCGCGTCGAGGCGCCCGAAGTGGTCGACGGTCCGCTGGACCATCGCCGCGATCTGCGCCTCCTCGCGCACGTCGCACGGGATCACCAGCGCGTCGCGCCCCAGGGCCCGCACCTCGTCGGCGACCTCGCCGAGGGTGCCGGGCAGCGTCGGGTGGGGCTCGACGCTCTTGGCTGCCAGCGCCACGTGGGCGCCCTCGCGGGCACAGGCCGCCGCGCAGGCGGCGCCGATGCCGCGGCTGGCGCCGGTGATCAGCACGACGCGGTCCTTCAAACGCATGGGTCCTCCGGGATCGACCGGGACATTTTCTTGCACATCGCCCGTCGGGGCGCCAGGATCAGCTCCATCGGGGCATCCCCGCAGGGAGGACTTCACATGATCCGCCACCTGGGCACGGCGGCCGTCGCCGCCGCGCTGTTGTTCTCGTGCACCATCGCGCGCGCCCAGACCACCGACGTGCTGCTGGTCCAGACCGCGCCGCCGTGGTCGACCGACTCCAACGAGCTGTGCCTCGACGGGCTCGGCATGACCTACGACTTCGTCACCGACTGGGACCTGATCGACTGGACGGCGCTCGGCGACTACCGCGTGATGCTGATCGTCAACGACCAGGCCCAGCCGTTCTATGACGACTACGCGGTGCATCAGCAAGACCTGGAGCAGTTCGTGATGGACGGCGGCGACCTGCTGTTCTTCGCCGCGGGGGCCGGGTGGGCCGGGGGCTACATCAACGCCCCGCTGCCCGGCGGGCTGCCGTGGCACTTCGACGTCGCCAACCCCGCGGACCTGTCGCACTACAACGAGATCGTCGACGCGACCCACCCGATCGTCACCTCGCAGCTGTCGGACAGCATCCCGCTGACCAACGCCGAGATGGACGGCAACTACTGCAGCCACGGCTGGTTCCACGAGGACGACCTGCCCAACGAGTGCCGCGTGATCTTCCGCCAGTCGGTCGCCGAGGGCGGGCACCCGACCACGATCGACTACCGGCTGGGGATGGGCCACGTGGTGGCCTCGACCAACACCTGGGAGTTCCACTACGCGGGGCTGGGGATCGGCTCCGGGTACGACGGGAACTTCGCGATCCAGAACCTGGACGACGTGTTCCTCTACATGCTCGCCGTGGGCGGGGTCACCGCGCCCGACGCGGTGATCTACCAGCACTACCTGGCCACCACCCCCGACTGCATGTTCGGCGAGGTCGAGGTCGGCGAGACGATCCACTTCGAGACCGAGGTGGCCAACATCGCGCTGGTCGACATCGCCACCTCCAACGTCCACTTCTCGTACCAGGACGCCTCGGAGATCAGCCAGACGATCGACGTGGTCTCGGGCACGGCGATCCCGGCGGAGAGCTCGACGGTCGTCGGCGTCGACTGGGACACCACCGGGCTGGACGCCGGCGAGTACCTGCTGGAGGCCGAGGTGGTGGTGATCTCCCCGCAGGAGCTGGTGGAGAACCAGGACAACAACTACTCGGCGCGCTACTGCACCCTGACCCTGGGCAGCGGGGACGACGACGACGACGCCGCGGACGACGACGCCGCGGACGACGACGCCGCGGGCGACGACGACGACGCCGGCGCCGATGACGACGACGGCGGGGGCGCGAGCTACGGCTGCGAGTGCCACGCCGCGCCGCAGGGTGCCGGCGCGGCCGCCGCGGTGGTCGCGCTGGCCGGGTTGCTGGCCCTGGCGCGCCGCCGCTGACGACCACGAGGACACCGTCTCGCCGGTGCAGGTGTCCGCGCCGCCGTCGCCGGAGGCCCAGCAGCGCATCGACGAGCGCCGGTCAGCCCGGCTGTCCCCGACCCGGACCGCTGCAGTACAATCGGGGACTGCGCCCCGCGCGCGACCACACCCGTACGCTGGAGGGGAGGAGGTTCCATGTCCGGAATCAAGCTGGTTCTCTCGACGCTGTCGACCGCCGCGCTGCTGCTGCCCGCGCTGTCGGCCACCGCGGCCACGCCGCGCCACGAGCCCACCGAGGCAGGCTGCATCGGCAAGTACAGCGACAAGAAGTTCAACGCCGCCAAGGAGAAGATCGAGGCCGGCAAGATGGGCGCCGGGCTGATGGGGATGCGCAACAACGGCGACGAGGGCTGCGCCTACTTCGTGGAGTGGCTCGACAGCGGCGCCCCGGGCGGCGACGAGGACCAGATCGAGGACGTGGTCGGCTGGGTCGGCCGCTCCGGCGCCGAGGGGGCCCTCGACGCGGTGTTCGGGCAGGTCACCAGCGAGCACGAGGAGGTCCGCCAGGAGGCGGTCAAGATCCTCGAGGAGCGGCTGGTCGAGCTCGGCGCCGAGGAGGTCGCGGTGCTGCTCGCCTCCGACGACGCCGAGGTGCGCAAGGGCGCGGTGGGGATCCTCGCGGGGCACCACAGCATCGGGCAGATCGAGCTGGTCCAGACCGCGGGCGGGTTCGGGCCGACGATCCCGATGTGGGTCGAGCAGGACTTCTACGGCCACCCCGATCCGCCGCCGCCGGCCCACGTGGACGGGCTGGACAAGCTGGTCTCGGACCCGCAGGACATGGTCCGCGAGCACTGCGGCCGGGTGATGGGCCGGATGTACAAGGAGAAGCTGGGCGTCGACCCGAGCTACGCCCAGCACCTGGTGACGCTGATCGGCGACAAGGAGGCCGACACCGCCGAGGAGGCGGCCTACGGCGCCGGCTGGGGCTGCCCGCCCAACGCCGCGGAGATCGTCGCGGCGGTGGTGGCCGCGAACGAGACCCACGACGAGGTGATCGAGGAGTTCATGGACTCCTTCGAGGAGCTGGTCGAGGAGTTCGATCCCGACGAGCGCGCGCTGGCGATGGCCGACGCGATCCTCGCCGGCGGCACCGACTCGATGAAGAAGGACGCCGAGAAGCACAAGAAGAAGATCGAGAAGGCCCTCAAGAAGAAGAAGTAGGTCTAGGCCGGCGGAGCGGCCTAGATCCTCGCCGTTGCAGCTGACGGAGCCGGGCTCCGGAGCTGAACGCCTCGCCGCCAGGATTCCAGCCTGATCAGAGTATCGGGAAACAGAATGCTCCTCGTCCCCGGGACGTGCACCTGCTCGTGCAGGTGATGGATCAGCCCCCGCCAGGCTGCCTCGTCCGTCTCTCCGTTCGACGCCTCCACCAACCGATCGGGGAGCTCGTTCCACGTCCGCGCCCGGGGCGCGACGCCGTCCACGGCCCACACCGCCGCGCCGAGGGCCACCACCGGGCGGCGCAGCAGCAGCGCCTCGAAGCCGACGGTGGAGTTGACGACCAGCACCACGCGGGCGCGCTGCAGGGCGTCGCGCAGGTCGCCGTCCGGGGCCCACAGCGTGTGGGGCAGGCGCGCGGCGGCGGCGTGGGTCGGGGCCGGGTCGGGGTCCAGCGGGTGGGGACGCAGCACCAGCGGGGTGCGGGGCCCGAAGGCGCGGTCGACGGCCTCGCGGACCCGCGGCAGCGCCGCCGCGAAGGTGCGCACCAGCGGAGAGTGCAGCGCCATCTGGGTGTCCTCGGGGACCTGCAGCGGCCACAGTACGAAGGGGGCGTCGGTCCGTGGCGAACGGGGCGGGAGCTCGCTCCGGCGGCGCAGGCGACGCCCCAGGAACGACGCGAGCCGGCGGGCGGAGACGGGTCGGTCCAGGCGCGACAGGACCTCCACCTCTCGCTCGGGCAGCGGGTCCAGCTCGATCCTCGCGCCGTCGGTCCGCCGCTCACCGCGCGCGAAGCGCCCGGCGATCTCCTCGGCCGCGCCGTCGGGGACCGCCATCGCGCGGTAGTCGGCGGCGCCGAGCCGGGCCGCCGAGCCGGCGGCGTTGACCCCCTCGGGGTCCCACTGCAGCGTGTCGGGGAACAGGCCGTTCTCGACGAACCCCAGCGGCACCCCGCGGCGGCGGGCGCACAGCACCGCGACCCGCTGCACCGGCGCCTGGCCGTTGAGCACCAGCGCGCGGGTCACGCCGCGGGCGAGCACGGCGTCGACGTAGGCCGACAGCCCCGCCAGGCGCGCCCGCATCCGGCGCAGCGAGGACCGCGTGTAGGCCGGCTGGACCGCGGCGGCGGCGCGGGCGAAGCGCAGCGCGTCGTCGAGCTCGTCGCGGCCCAGGGGGCGGCCGGCGCCGGAGGCCCCCGCGCGCCCCGGCCGCGCCTCGCCGTTGTGCCACAGCAGCCGCGCCGCGAGGGGATGGGCGGGGGCGTCGATCCGGACCTGCCAGCCCCGCTCGCGGAGGGCCCGCGCCAGGCCGACGGCGAACGGCGCGAACGGCGCGTTGATCCCGGCGATCAGCAGGGCGTCGTGGCTCACCGCGGGGTCCGCTCGTGCCAGCCGGGCCACGGGCCGCGGCGGTGGGGCCGGCGGCCGTAGAGCAGGTCGTCGGCCCACAGCGCGACGCGGCGGGCCAGCGGGTTGCGGGCGATCGCCCAGCGCACCACGTCGTGGCTCGGCGAGCTGGGGTGCGAGTAAGGGCAGACCTTGACGCAGACGGCACAGTCGGTGCCGCACCTGCGCCAGTAGCGGTAGCAGTCGTCCTGCTCCGAGCGCCACTTGTCGACGCCGTTGTGCACCGCGGGATCGCCGGCGTCCACCGAGCGCGACGGGCAGCACGTGGCGCACTTGCGGCAGCGCTGGCAGAAGTCGCGCGCCCCCAGGTCGAGGCGCGGCGCCTGGGCCAGCGGCAGGTCGGTGGTGACCACCGCGAGGCGCGCGCGAGAGCCGATCCGCGGCGCGATCAGCAGGCCGTGGCGGCCCAGCTCGCCCAGGCCCGCGTCCACCGCCACCGGCACGCACATCACCTCGTAGTTGCCGTCCACGTGGGCCCGCGCGCGGTACCCCAGCAGGGTCAGGTAGCGGGCCAGCGCCATCGCGATCTTGGCGCACTCGAGGTAGGCCACCGCGGTGGAGGTCAGGGTCGGCAGCTGCGGCGCGTGGCGCACCAGCTCGTGGTCCATCTCGACGGCCACCGCGACGGCGTACCCGTGGTCCAGCGCGATGGGCCGCCCCCACGCGCCGGGGGACCGCGCCCCGTGGCTGTAGACCCAGGCGGGGTCGAGCCGGGTGCAGCCGGCCAGGTCGGCGCCCAGGCTGCGGGCGAACCCCGTCAGCCGCCGCGCCGCCGTGTGCGGGTCGATCGGGACCCGCTCCCCGGTGATCGGCTCTGGCTCCCAGGCCAGGTCCTGCGAGATCCACTCGGTGACGTCGAAGCCGGCCTGGAACAGCGGCGCGGCCTGGGGATCGTGGCTCGCCGAGCCGGGGTGACCCAGCGGCGGCAGCGCGCGGACCGCGTCGTCGAACTCCTGCAGCTCGGGGTGGTCCCGGTAGTACGCCTCGTAGTCGGGGGTCCCCGGCCGAAGGCGGTAGAACCGGTGGAACACCGCGTCGCGCTCGTCGACCCGTTGCGGCGCGCCGCGCACCGGCGTCCCGCCGCCGCCGCCCAGCGGGAACCCCAGCGCCACCACGAGCAGCACCTCGACGCCCAGCAGGGCCCAGGTCACCTCGGGCTTGGCGGGGTACTGCAGCACCACCGCGGCGACCCCGCCGAGGAACAGCGGGACCCCGACGGCGGCGGCGATCGCCAGCGCGCGCCAGGCGCCCTCGCGGGCACACGACAGCAGGAACTCGGCGAGCAGGCCCGCCCCGACGGCGAGCCCCACGGCGGCCAGCGCGGCGACCAGGCTCACCCCGCGGCCTCCGCGGCGGCGGCGCGGAGCGCGTCCCAGGCGGCCCGCACGTGGCGGGCCTCGGTGTGGGTCTGGCCGATGGACATGCGCAGCGCCAGTCTACCGTCCAGCCGGGTGTGGGTCAGGTACAGCGCCCCGCTGGCGTTGCAGCGCTCGAGGATCTGCCGGGTGCGCTCGTCCCCGCCGCGGTGGCGGAAGCACACCAGGTTCAGCGGCGCGGGGGCCGCCAGCGCGAAGTCGGGGTCGGCCTCGACCCAGCCGGCGAACTCCTGGGCCAGCGCCACGTGGCGGCGCACGTGGTGGCGCAGCCCCGCGACCCCGTAGTGGCGGATCACGAACCACAGCTTCAGCGCGCGGAACCGCCGCCCCAGCGGGATGTGCCAGTCGCGGTAGTCGATCACCTGGCCCGACTCGGTGGCGGTGTTGCGCAGGTACTCGGGCAGCACCGTCAGGGCGCGCACCAGCGCGGCGCGGTCGGCGACCCAGAAGCAGTCGCAGTCGAAGTTGGTGAACATCCACTTGTGGGGGTTGAAGCAGTAGCTGTCGGCGCCCTCGAGGCCGTCGAGGATCCCGCGGTACTCGGGGCACAGCGCCGCGGTGCCGGCGTGGGCGCCGTCGACGTGGAGCCACACCCCGTGGCAGGCGCAGATCGCGGCGATCGCGGGCAGCGGGTCCAGCGCGTGGGACGAGGTGGTCCCCACGGTGGCCACCACCAGGGCCGGGCGCAGGCCGCCGGCGACGTCGGCCTCGAGGCGCCGCGCCAGGTCGTCCGGCCGCATCGCGCGGCCGGCGTCCACGTCCACCAGGCGCAGGCTGCGGGCGCCGAGCCCGGCCACGCGGGCGGCCTTCTCCACCGACGAGTGCGCCTCGGTGGAGGCGTAGACGGTCAGGTCGCCGCGGCAGCCCTCGGCGTCGCTGGCGAACCCGGTGGCCCGCTCCCGCCCGGCGATCAGCGCGCACAGCGTGGCCGACGAGGCGGTGTCCTGGATCACCCCGCCGCCGGCCCCGTCGGAGCGGAACCGCGCCGGCAGCCCGAGCATCTCGACCAGCCAGTCCAGCACGTGGGTCTCCAGCTCGGTGCAGGCCGGCGAGGTGGCCCACAGCATGCCCTGCACGCCCAGGCCGGAGGACACCAGGTCGCCGAGGATCGCCGGCCCCGAGGCGTTGGCCGGGAAGTAGGCGAAGAAGCTCGGCGACTGCCAGTGGGTCACGCCGGGCAGCACGATCTCGTCCAGGTCGCGCAGCACGTCGGCGAACGGCTCGCCGGCCTCGGGCGGGTGCTCGGGCAGCGCGGCCCGCACCTCGCCGGGCGCCACGCGCGCCTGCACCGGCAGCTGCTCGACGCGCTCCATGTAGTCGGCGATCCAGTCGACGATCTCGCGGCCGTGGCGGCGGAACTCCTCGGGGGTCATGTGGTAGCTGGGGTCGTCGCGCACCGGTCCTCCGGGATGGCGGGGTGTGACGATTCTAGTCGGTCCGCGTCAGGGGGCGCTCTCGAACAGGATCCGGAAGGCGCCGTCGGCGTCGGCCTCGCCGGCGAGCAGCGCCTCGAGGGCGGGGATCGCCTGGTCCATCGTCAGCACGGTGAACAGCGTCATCCGCTGCAGCTGCTCGTCGCTGGGCACGCCGCCGCGCAGGTCGGCCCCGACGCGGAAGCGGATCTCGCCGTCGGTGGGGTCCAGCACCCACGCCCCGTGGGTCAGGCCGAAGTTGACGTGGTTGAACAGGCGCAGCAGCTCGTCGTGGCGCTCGGGCGGTGCCGGCGCCGGCCCCCGCGAGAACATCGTGACCGTTCCGTGCTCCTCGTGGCACGACGACACGAACACCCACTGGCCGCGCTCCCCCTGGTAGGTGGTGCTCAGGATCGTCTCGTTGGGGACCTGCACCATGGGCCAGCCGGCCTCGTCGTAGAACGCCACCAGTCGATCGAACAGCGCTGCCATCCCGCACTCCCCGGCCCCGTCCGGCTAGCCGACGTGGCCCTTGATCTTGTCCTTGAGCTTGGCCTCGTCGGGCAGCCGCGGGTTCTCCTCGAACTCCGTGCCCACGTTGCCGCCGGCCTTGACGACCCACGCGCCCCAGCGCTTGGCGTCGATGTCCGCCGCGCCGAGCAGCCCGTCCAGCGTGGCCTTCTTCAGCCGCGACACCTCGGCGGGCTCCGTCGGCTGCTGGCCGGTGGGCACCACCGGGGCGTCGACGAAGCGCTGCTGCTTGGCGTCGAAGGCGGACGCCGCGAGCTTGAACAGCGCCTCGGCGACGTCGGCCGCCGCCGCGTCCTGGGCCACCGAGCTCTTGTGCGCCGAGGCCGACGTCTTGAAGCTCAGCTTGCTGCGGAAGCCCTTGGGCTTCTCCTTGAGCTGGACCTTGCCGCCCTGCACCACCTCGAGCCAGTGATCACGCTTCTCCGTCTCGGACAGGGCGTGGGCCGAGGTCGCCGCCCCGATCGGGATCTTCTGCTCGTGGCCGATGCGGCTGTACTTGTCCTGCTGCACGAACGTCCGCACGTCGCCGAACTGGCCCTTGCTCATCCCCGCCGGCGGTCGCTTGGTGATCACCTCGGGCATGTGGTTGAAGTAGCACTTGAAGACCCGCCGCTCCATCTCGCGGTAGGACATGTCGGGGTCGATCTCGGCCTTGGGCTTGCCGTCGGTGCTCAGCTGCTGGGCGATGGCGGTCAGGCGGTTGGCGGCCCTGTTGCGCGCCAGCTTCACGCCGGCGTGGCCCAGCGCCAGGATCCCGCCGATGGCGGCGAACGCGATCGCCACCGGGGCCCCCACCCCGGAGACCAGCAGGGCGCCGCTGACCACCGCGGTGGCGCCCTTGGCCATCTTCATCCCCGCGTCCTCCATGCGGCGGTTCTGCAGCAGGTCCATCGACTCGAACGCCGGGCGGTACTGCTCCACCAGCCCCTCGAGGGTCTCGACGCGATCCTCGAGGTCTTCCAGGCGGTCCAGCAGGACCTCGTACTCGTCGAGGTCGAAGTCCCACATCAGACCCCGGATCGACCGGCCGACGAGGGCCACGTTGCCCTGGACCTCCTCGATGATCCCCTGCTGCAGGGACCGCGCCCGCTTGACCTCGTTCTTGGCCGAGTGGGCGCGGAACGCCTTGATCCCGCCGTGGACGATGTCGATCGTGCCCGTGACGATGCTGATCACCCCCGAGGCGGTGGCCAGGCCCGAGATGGCGGACTTGGCGCCCTCGGCGGTCATCCCCATCGCGTCCTTGCCGCCCACCTCGGTGCCGATCTTGATGATGTCCTTGGCGGTGTTGAGGCCGCCCTTGACCGTCTCGAGCCCCATCTGCGTCAGCTCGAGCCCGAGGTCGGTCTTCTCGGCGCCGGTCAGCCCCCCCTCCTCCTCGGCCTTCTTGCGGGCGTCGCGGATCCGCTTGACGAACGAGATCGTCCCGGCGATGGTCGCCGTCCCGTCGGCGAACCCCGCGCCGATGTCCCCGACCTGGGTCCACTTGGCCGAGTCGCCGCCCTCGTGCAGCGCGATCCCCTTGGCGAACTTGAACCCGCCGTGGATCATCTCCCCGCCCGAGGACAGGGCCTTGCCCATCGCCTCGGTCTTGTCCCAGCCGTCCTTGTCGGGATCGCCGAGCGTGTCCAGCGCCTGCTTGTAGTGCAGGATCCCGGTCAGGACGTTGGTGCCCTCGAGCAGATCGGCGTTGGCGTCGTTGATCAGCCCGGCGCCTTCCCGGGACCAGATGCTGGCGTCGTCGTCCTTGTCCGGCAGGGTCACGTCGCCGAGGTCGCCGGTGATCCCCGAGCCGCCGGCCAGCGAGTCGAACACGCCCTCGAGCAGGTCCTCGGTGTCGTCCTTCAGCCCCCCGGTCTCGACCTCGCCGTCGCCGTCGTCGACCGTGCCGCGGTGCTGCCCGCCGGTGAGCTTGGCCATCAGCATCCGCGTGCGCGTCGCGAGCCCCAGGATCGGCCCGCGGCGCTGGGTCACCGACTTGCGCTCCTTCTTCTTCGGCTCCCGGCCGTGGACCGCGAGCCACTTGGCGCAGGCGTCCAGCACCTGCTGCCCGGCGTACTCCTGGGCCTCGTCGTCGCTGGCCTGGTCCAGGGCGTCGAGCCAGCGGTCGATGGTGCTCAGCTGCGGGCCGCGCTTGGCGCCACGGCGGGCGGTCATGCTGCGGAACGCGGCGGGCTTCATCTCGCTGCGGAGCTTGACCAGGCGCTGGATCGGCGCGTCGGCGTGGCCGGTCACCGTCACCGGCCGCCCCGCGGCGACGCGCGCCCCGGCCTCGTCCGCCTCCCGCTCCGCCGCCGAGCCGGGCACGCTCAGCCCGCCCTTGGCCTGGACCCCTCCCCCGCCGCGGCGCTGCTGGAGCACGTGGGCCAGCTCGTGCCCGACCACCGCACGGGACGGCTGGCTGGCGGCGAAGGCGACCCGCTCCCCGCGGGTCGCGGCCTCGGCCCCGAGGGCGCGCAGCGCGTCGCTGCGGCCGGTGGCCGCGGTCACCCCGGCGAAGCTCTCGCCGAACAGGGACTCCATCTCCCGGCGGTACGGCACGTCGCCGCCCCCGCCGGCCACCGCCTTGCCGAAGTTCTGCAGCGCGTCGCCGCTCGCCTCCCCGCGCTCCTTGCGCCGGATCGGCTCCTGCTGCAGCGGATCGGACAGCGGATCGACGAGGGGGTCCTGGAGTGGATCCGACCGGACCGGGCCGGTGGCACGTTCGGCCACCTCCCCCACCGGGGGGCGGACGCGGGGCGCGCGTGTCTGGTCGACGCTCATCACAGGGGGCACCCGGGGAACCACCACGAACTCTACCAGACCGCGTCCACCCTGCGCGGACCGCGCGCGCCGCGCGGCTTCGCGCCGGCGATGTGGTAGCGTCTTGCCACGGCGGCCGGCCGCCGCCGGGAGGTCCCCGATGCGCGTGCCCGCGATCCTGCTCGTGGCGTTCCTGCTCGCCGGTCCGGCGTCTGCCCAGACGGTGCTGGCGGTGACCTACTTCGACGCCCACTCGGTGCGCCCCGAGCTGGAGCCGCTGGGCCGCGGCGTGGCCGACATGCTGATCACCGACCTGCAGCAGGGGCGCGGCGTGCGCGTCGTGGAGCGCAACCGGCTCAACGAGATCCTCGGCGAGCTGGCGCTGCAGCGCTCCCAGTACATCGACGAGGCCACCGCCCAGCAGCTGGGGCGCGGGCTGGGCGCCACCGCGGTGGTCGCCGGCTCGATGACGATGGCGCTGGAGGGGATGCGCATCGACGCGCGGGTGGTCGACGTCGAGACCGGCGAGGTGCTGCTCGCCGTGCAGGCCACCGGCAGCGAGGAGGCGTTCTTCGAGCTCGAGCGGCAGCTCGCCGGCCAGATCCTCGACGGCCTCGCGATCGAGCACGATCCCGCGGCGCTGGCCACCCGCGACGACCTGACGCTGGACCAGGCGCTGGCCGGGGCCCGGCGGATCGACGAGGCCGACCTGGCCTACGTCGAGCGGCTCGCTGCGCTCCGCGTTTACAAGAACAAGCGGCTGGTGCGGCGCGCCACGACGTTCACGACCTACACCTCGTCGTCCGACGGCAGCAGCTCGAGCTCCACGACGATGACCTGGGTCGTCGAGGACGGCGGCGGCACGCCGCTGGGCCCCTACCAGTTCGCCGAGCGGATGGGCGACGGCGTGGTGATCGCCCAGCTGGAGCGCGAGCAGCGCCAGGGCACCGCCGGCACGCTGATCCTGCTGGGCAGCTCGCTGACCTGCGTCGGCGTCGGGCTGCCGATGATGGTCGTCGGGATCCGCGCCCAGGTCGAGGACTACGACTACGGCGGCGACGGCCCCGACCCCGCCGACCCGCGCGCCGTGATCGGCACGATCACGATGGCCACCGGGTTCGGGATGCTGGCGTTCTTCCACTGGCCGATCGCGATCGCCCAGCAGCGCGCCGCCTGGGTGGCCAACTTCTACACGCCCGAGCGGGCCGACGAGCTGATCCGCGAGTACAACGACCGCGTCGGGGAGGAGCTGGGCCTCGAGCGCGAGGACATCCTGCAGATGGACCTGCACTCGCGGCGGCCGCAGATCACGGTCCAGCCGGTGTTCTCCCTGGGCTGGACGGGTGTGATGGGCCGGTTCTAGACTCCCCGCGAAGGGGGTCTCCCGATGCGACATCTCTCGTTCCTCGCCGCGCTCGCCGCCGCGTGCCTGCTCGGCTGCCCCGAGACCAACCAGGGCGACGACGACGACGACATCGCCGACGACGACACCGGCAGCGACGACGACGCCACCGGGGACGACGACGGGGCGGACGACGACGCCGGTGACGACGACAGCGGGCCGGTGGACGCCGACGGCGACGGCTACCCCGAGGGGGAGGACTGCGACGACGGCGACCCGAACGTCTATCCCGGCGCTCCGGAGGAGTGGCACGACGGCGTCGACTCGGACTGCGACGGGGCGGAGGACCCCGATCCGTGCCTCGATCCTCCGCCGGAGCACGAGGTGGCGATCGACCAGGGCTGCACCTTCACGCCGACGGGGAACTTCGACCCGGTCACCGAGTGGCAGCTGACGTCGTTCGTGGACTTCCCGATCAACGAGGACACGGTGATGACGCCGATGGTCGGCCAGCTCACCGACGACAACGGCGACGGGGTCGTGGACGCGCTGGACACGCCGGACATCGTCATCGTCAACCGCGACGAGGACGACGCCAACGTCGACGGAGTGCTGCGCGTGATCAGCGGGGACGGCAGCGTGATCCACACCAGCGTGCAGGACGCGACCTGGAACAACACCACCTACTACCCCCAGAAGTGGGCCGAGGTGGCGCTGGGCGACGTGGACCTCGACGGGGATCCGGAGATCGTCACCTCGGTCACCGACGGCTCGTCCTGCTACACCGCGGCGTTCGACCCCACCGGCGCCCTGGAGTGGGTCGCCACCGACCAGACGGTGGTCTGCAAGCAGAACGCCCCGGCGCTCCACGACCTGGACGCCGACGGCGACGTCGAGGTGGTGATCGGGCCGCTGATCCTCGACGGCGCGGACGGCTCGGTGGTCGGGCTGGGGACCGGCGGCGGGGGCTACAACCCGACCTACGGGGCGGGAGGGTACCACTCCCACGGCGCCGACCTGGACGGCGACGGCGTGATGGAGGTGCTGGCCGGCAGCCACATCTACGATCCGCTGGGCAACACGCTGTGCACGACGACCTACGACGATGGCTTCCCGTCCTCGGCCGACGTCGACGGCGACGGCCTCGGCGAGATGGTGGTCTCCGGGAACTACTCGGTCCGCGTGTTCGAGGACGACTGCACCCTGAAGTACGCGTGGTCGGTCAACGGTGGGGGTCGGGGCGGCCACGCCACCCTGGCGGACTTCGACGGCGACGGAGTCCTGGAGATCGGGGTCGCCGGGGCCACGCAGTACACGGTCCACGAGGTGGACGGGACCATCGTGTGGGACGAGCCGATCACCGACGCCTCCTCCAACTGCACCGGGTCGTCGGTGTTCGACTTCGACGGCGACGGCGCCGCCGAGGTGGTCTACGCAGACGAGGTCGCGCTGTACGTCTTCGACGGCGCCACCGGGACGGTCCGGTTCCAGGACGGCTACCACGCGTCGGGCACGGTCCACGAGTACCCCGTGGTCGCCGACGTGGACGGCGATGGCAACGCCGAGATCATCGTGCCCAACGACGGCTACAACGCCGATTCCCACGGCGTCCAGGTGATCGGCGACGCCAACGACGAGTGGGTCGGCGCGCGGCAGGTGTGGAACCAGAAGGCGTACTACATCACCAACGTCGACGACGACCTGTCGATCCCGACCAACGCCGCCCCCAACTGGCCGACGTACAACAGCTTCCGCCAGGGGGCACCGGGCAGCTTCGATCCGCTGGGCGCGCCCAACGTCTATCCCGTGGCCCACGGCCCGTGCCAGGCCGCCCCCGGCGACGCCGTGGACGTGCTGGTCCAGGTCGCCAACGACGGGGTGGTCTCCGCCGCGACGACCACGGAGATCGCGGTCTATGGCGAGGACGCCCAGGGGGGCCGGACCTGGCTGGTCTCTTCGCTGCTGGTCGAGCCGCTGCTGCCGGGGGTGCTGTCGGCGCCGCTGCTGTTCACCTTCCCGGTCGCCGACCTCGGCGGGTACGAGGCGCTGGTGGTGGTGGCCGACGACCTGGCCGAGAGCAACGAGTGCGACGAGACCGACAACGAGGCCGTGGTCAGCCTCGCGACGGTCCAGCCGTGAGGCCCGGTCAGGCCCCCTTCGTCGCGTACCCCATGTAGTTGAGCCACCGCGAGCGCGACAGGTGGAACTCCATCAGCTCGCCCAGGTCGGCGTGGGTCAGCTCGCCGCGCTTGAGCCGCCGAATGGCGAACACCCGCCGCAGGCTCAGCAGCGGGTTCATGTCGGGGGCCAGGCCGGTGCTACCCCGGGGCTCGAGATCGTGGCGGCGCAGGGCCTGGTCGAGCTCTGCGGGGGTGATGAACCGCTCCCAGGAGTGCAGGTCGGGGGGTGCCACGCGCAGCCACTCCCACTCCTGCAGCATCCGGATCGCGATCCACTTGCTCAGCCAGGTGCGGTTGATCGTGTCGTACAGCAGTACGCCGCCGGGGCGCAGCACGCGGGCGCTCTCGGCCAGCACGGCGTCCACGTCGTCGACGTGCTCGAGCACGTCGCAGCAGCACACCAGGTCGAAGGCGCCGTCGTCGAACGGCAGCCGCTCCCCGGCGCCGACGACGTAGCGCAGCTCCAGGCCGCGGGCGGCGGCGTGGCGGCGGGCCGCCTCGATCGAGCCGCGGGAGGGGTCCAGTCCGGTGACCTGCCCGGCGACCCCGGCGAGGGCCTCGGCGAACAGGCCGCCGCCGCAGCCGATGTCGAGCACGTCGGCGCGCTGCAGCGGTGGCTCGCGGTGGTCGCCCCACGCCCGCCGCAGGTATGCCAGGCGCGCGTCGATCATCCCGCGCAGCAGCACCAGGTGGTTGTCGCCCTCCCACCAGCCGTCCGCGTCGCGGTCGTAGATCGTGTTGTCGACCGGCACACACCCCCCTTGGTCCCCCTTGGGGTCAAGTCGCGTGTTGTATAGTTGCGGCTCGCAACT
>CAZOYV010000054.1:0-15987 GCA_964584075.1 uncultured Rickettsiales bacterium
AATGCCAGTCAGATCAAGGGCTTGTGGGGGTGCAACCGAATCTGGACGCGGTAGTCCACTTTTTGTTTTTTGTCATTGATTTCAATGTCTTGTGGACCTTCCGTGCCGACGTGGCACGCCCCGTGCGATGTCCTCGGGTCGAGTTCGCGATGAGGCGGACGGCAAACGGAGGGCCAGGAACATGACGACCACCACCACCAAGATCTTCGCCGCGTTCACCTTCACCGCCGCGCTGCTGCTCGGCGCCGGCTGCGACATGGCCGTCGACACCGACAACGAGGCGATCCTGGGCGACGTGTGCGACCCCGCCGAGATCGCCGGCACGATGGACTTCCGCCGCGTCGGGATCCTGCTCGGCGACGCCGAGTACGGCACCTGGGAGATCTCGCCGGTCGTCGTCCACCGGGCCCCGAGCTACGCCGAGATGGAGATCCTGACCGACGAGCTGTGCACCCAGCTCCGCGACCTCGACGGCCCCGAGCGCTCCCGGCTGCAGCACCGCCTGGCCGCCGAGGCGGTGACGACCATCGCCGCCGACCTCGAGGACGAGCCCGAGGCGCCCTACGACGACAACATGCTGCCCCCGAGCGCCCTCACCGCCAGCAGCTGGGACGAGCTGGAGGCCGCGGACGCCTCCGCCGACGCCGCCGCAGACCGCGAGCGGGACGTGACCGTGGGCCAGGTGGCCGGCCGCACCCGGGACGCCCGCCCCGGCGAGGTGCTCGAGCCCGCCGAGCGCATCGAGAGCTACGACCCCGACCTGCCGGTCCACGGCGACCGCCGCGACGCCGGGGACGAGGTCGCCGAGTGCGTGACCTTCAGCCACCCGATGATCGGCGAGAACTGCCTGCTGTGCTGCATGGGCGTGGACTGCTACGCCGCCTGCGAGGAGTACGCCCTGGACGAAGGTCCCCACCGGAGCTAGCAGCCTGTCGCGCGCCCCCGCGGGCGGTCCTTCGCGGGCCGCCCGCGACGCGTTCTGGGACTCCCCCTGCGCTGCACCCTCGCTGGCACCCGGGTTGGGCTGGATGGTAGCCTGCCGGCGATACCACGCCAGGTGGGGGGTAGCGGACCCGATGAAGGGGCAGGACCGCACCAGACGCGACTCGCGCACGATCACCCGTCTCGAGGGCGAGCCCGACCCCGGGGAACGTCCGGAACGAGACCGCCCGCTGCTGGAGCCCGGCGCCACCGTCGACGCCTACACCGTGACCCGGCTGGTCGGCCGCGGCGGGATGGGCGAGGTCTACCTGGCCCGTGACACCGACCTGGGCCGCAAGGTGGCGCTGAAGGTGCTGCGCCGCAAGGACCTCGGGGACCAGGCCGCCATCGACCGGTTCCTGTTCGAGGCCCGCACCACCGCCCGCTTCAACCACCCCCACATCGTCACGATCTACGGCGTCGGGACCGTCGGCGAGCACCCCTACGTCGCGCTGGAGTACCTGGAGGGCCAGACCCTGCGCGAGCGGCTGCGCGCCTCGCCGCCGGTGGGCCGCGAGGTGGTGCGCATCGGGCTGGCCGTCGCCGAGGCGCTGCGCGAGGCCCACCGGCACCAGATCCTGCACCGCGATCTCAAGCCCGGCAACGTGATGATCCCGCGGGACGGCCGGCTGCGCGTGGTGGACTTCGGGCTGGCGCTGCGGGTCGACCCCGGCGACGTGCCCTCCCTGGCGGCCAGCCACACGGGCGACGTCTCGGAGACGCTGCTGCAGTCGTCGCGGGAGCTGTTCGAGTCCGCCGGCACCGGGATGCGCGGCACCCCGATGTACATGTCGCCCGAGCAGTGGGCCGAGCGCCCCGCCACCGGCGCCTCCGACGTGTGGGCGCTGGGGCTGATGCTGTGGGAGCTGGCCGCCGGCCGCCACCCCTACGCCGGTTCGGGGCTGTACCAGCTCTGCGCCCACGTGATCGGCGGCGACCCGGTGCCCGAGCTGCCCGACACCGTCGAGCCGCGGCTGCGCGGGCTGATCGCGCGCTGCGTGGAGAAGGAGCCGGATCGGCGGCCGCCGATCACCGAGGTGGTCACCGCGCTGGAGGAGCTGGTCCACGGCACCTCGACACAAGCGGTCCGCAGGCGCGGGCCGTTCCGCGGGCTGCTGCCCTGCGAGGAGCGCGACGCCGGGCTGTTCTTCGGCCGCGACGCCGAGATCGACGCGTTCCTCGAGCGGCTGCGCGTCGAGCCGGTGCTCCCCGTGGTGGGGCCGTCCGGCGCGGGCAAGAGCTCGTTCGTGCAGGCCGGCGTGATCCCGCGGCTGCGCGAGGGCGGCAGCTGGATCGTGCTGGCCCTGCGCCCCGGCCGCCGTCCGTTCCGCGCGCTGGCCGCGCGGCTGGCCCACGGGCAGAGCTCCCGCGGCTCGCACCGCGCGGCCTCGAGCCTCGACACCGGCCTCACCACCGGCTCCAGCGGCACCACCCAGGCCCGGATCGAGGCCGCCGAGGCCGAGCTGCGCGACGAGCTGACGGCCGGCCCCGGCCGGCTGGCGCTGCGGCTGGCCGACCTGGCCCGCGAGGAGGGCGCCCGCGTCCTGCTGTTCGTCGACCAGCTCGAGGAGCTCGTCACGCTGGTGCCCGACGACGCCGCGCGCCGCGCGTTCCTCGCCGCGGTGTGCCGCGCCGCCGACGACCCCGAGGGCCCGGTGCGGGTGGTCTTCACCCTGCGCGACGACTTCCTCGGCCGCCTCGCCGAGGGCCCGGAGGCCCGCGCCGCGCTGGGCCGCGTCACCGTGCTGCGCACCCCGGGGCGCGCCGCGCTGGAGGAGATCCTGACCCGCTCGGCCGCCGCCGCCGACCACGAGTACGACGACCCCGGCCTGGCCCCGGCGATGGCCGCCGAGGTGGACGGCGAGCCCGCCGCGCTGCCGCTGCTGCAGGTCGCCGGCCAGCTGCTGTGGGACCGCCGCGACCGCACCGCCCGCCGCCTGCGCCGCGCCGACTACGAGGAGATGGGCGGCGTCGCCGGCGCGCTGGCGCACCACGCCGACGGCGTGCTCGACGCGCTGCCGCCCGGGCAGGTGCCCCTCGCCCGCGCCCTGCTGCAGCGCCTGGTGACCCCCGAGCGGACCCGCCGCGTCGTCCCCCGCGGAGAGCTGCTCGAGGACCAGCCCCCGGCCGCCGACGGCGTCCTCGACCGCCTGGTGGAGGGCCGCCTGCTGCAGTCCCGCCGCGCCCGCCGCGGGGGCGGCGACGCCGAGGTCGAGCTGGTCCACGAGTCCCTGATCCGCTCGTGGGCCCGCCTCGCCGGCTGGCTCGACGCCAGCCGCGAGGAGCGCGCCTTCCTCGAGGAGGTGGGCAACGCCGCCAGGCTGTGGGACCAGCGCGGCCGCCACGACCCCGAGCTGTGGTCCGGCGAGCCGCTGCGCGACGCCGCCTCCCGCGCCCGCCGGCTGGAGAACGTCCCCGAGGTGGTGCGCGCCTTCCTCGCCGCCGGCGAGGCCCTCGAGGCGACCCGCCGCCACCGGGTGCGGCTGCTGGTCGGCGGCGTCGTGGCCGCCCTGCTGGTCTTCGCCGCGGTGATGGGCTGGCAGCGGCAGGTCGCGGTGCGGGAGCGGCAGCGGGGCGATGCGCAGCGGGCGGAGCTGCTGCTGGAGGGGGCGCGCTCGGCGCTGGCCGAGGGGCACGTCCCCGAAGCTCGCGCGCGTGTGCGCACCGCGATGGAGATCCGCGACTCGGTGCTGGGCCGCGCGCTGTGGTGGCGCCTGCGGCAGGAGCCGCTGCTGTGGACGCACGATCACGGTGCCGTCGATCCGTTCGGCCGCGGGGTTCCCGTCGCCTGGCGGCCCGGGGCCGGCACCGTCGTGGCCGGCGGGCACGAGCTGGTCGAGCTCGACGCCCGCCGCGGCCGGACGCTGCGCACGCTCGCCACCGGTGGCGGCGCCCCGTTCACGGCGGTCGCCGTGTCGCCCGACGGAAGGCTCGCCGCCGGCTGGTCCACCTCGGGCGCGATCGAGGTCGTCGATCTCGAGACGGGGACCTCCGTCACGACCCTCGACGGGGGCGCGCCGATGCTGACCGGCGCCCTGGCCTTCGGAGCCGATGGCTCGACCCTGGCAGGCATCGGAACGAGCGCCGTCGGCGCGCAAGCAGCGAGCTTGAGGGTGTGGGACCTGCGGGAGGAGACCCTGGTCCTCGAGCACCCTCTCCCCGTGGCCGACGCCCTGGCGCTCGACCCCGGCGGGAGGCTCCTCGTCGGGTTGCGCGACGGCCGGGTCCAGGTCCGCGGGCTCCCCGCTGCCGACGTCGTACTCGAGCTGCAGGAGACGGACGAGCGGATCCGCCACGTCGCCTTCGGGCCCGGCGGCGGCGAGCTCGTCGCCTCGGACAACCAGGGCCGCGTGTTCGTGTGGGACGCCGCCACCGGCCAGCGGCGCCACCGGCTGAGCGCCTACGAGCGCCTGCCGGGCCGGCCGGGCCACGCCCCCTTCGCCTTCCACCGCGGCGAGCGCTGGCTCGCGGCGTGCACCGCGGGCCGCGACCGGGTGCAGGTCTGGGACGTGGAGTCCGGGGCGCTGCTGCGGACGCTGGCGTTCCCCAGCGAGATGATCACGCGGCTGGAGTTCTCGTCGGACGGCACGCTGCTGCTGGCGGGGGACGCGACCCAGATCCGGGCGTGGGACCTGCGCCGCGGGGAGGGACCCGGCCGCGCGACGAGCCACGACGGCAGGGTCCACGACATCGCCTTCGACCCCGCGGGCCGCCTGCTGTACTCCGCCGGCACGGACGGCCGGGTGATGGTGTGGGACGTGGCCAGCGGCGCGGCGGTCCACGCCATCGAGGCCCACGACGACACCATCGCGGCCCTCGCGGTGCACCCGGACGGGACCCGCCTGCTGACCGGGTGCTACGACTCGTCGCTGGGCCTGTGGCGGCTGCCCGGGGGACGGCTGGAGGCGCTGCGCAACGATCACGACGACGGGCTGTGGGACGTGGCCTTCAGCCCCGACGGCTCCCGCGCCGCGTCGGCCACCTGGGGCGCGGCGATCGGGCTGTGGGAAGGCCGCGACGGCGCGCCGATCGGGATGCTCGCGGGCCACGAGGGCCGCGCCGACCACATCGCGTTCAGCCCCGACGGCCGGCTGCTGCTCTCCACGGGCCGGGGTGACGGCACGCTGCGCCTGTGGGACGCCGCCACCGGGGCCCCGCGCGGGGTGCTGGGGCCCTTCGGGGAGGTTCCGCCGCTGTCGGCTGCGTTCTCGTCCGACGGGCGGCGCATCGTGTGGATGGACGCGAGTGACGACGTGCACGTCCTGGACCGGGACACGGGGCGGCGCCGCGCGGTGCACCTGACCCACGACGACCCGCTGCTGCTGCCATTCGAGGCGACCCATGACGGGATCCAGGCGCTACACCGGAGCGGAGTCCTGCTGCCGAGCCGGGCCGGCCACCCGGTGCTGTGGGACCTGGACACGGGGACCGCCCGGCAGGTGTTCCGCGTCGGCGTGGGCCCCAGCTATCAGTGGGCCCTGGACCCGGCGGGGGGACGGCTGGCGGGCGGGGACGGCGCGGCGGTCCGGATCTACGACGTGGAGACCGGGCGGCCGCTGCACTTCGCCTCGCTGCTGCTGCCCGACGAGCTGTGGCTGCGCGCCGCGGACGGGTGGCTGGCGCTGGCGGACGGCGGCGCCGCGACCGGCGGGGACGCGGCCTGGGCGCGGGCCGTCGGGGGCGCCAGCGCGCGCCCGGGCCACGCGGCGTCCGACGGCGACACCGTGTGCCTGATCGGCGACGACGGTCACGTGGAGCTGTGGAGCCGGTCGGCGGACGAGCGCCGCGCGCGGACGCCGGTCTCCGAGGTCGCCCGCGTCCGGGCGCTGCCCGGGGCGTGCGTGCTGTGGGAGCGGGTGCCCGACGGGGCCGGCGGCGTGACCGATCGCGTCCGCTGGCTCGGCGCCGGCGGGGACGCCCGGACGCTGCTCGACGGCGCCGGGCCGCCGTCCCTCGACGGCGCGGGCCGCACCGCGCTGGTGCCCGCAGGCCGGGCCGTGCTCCGCTTCGACGCGGGCGGGGAGCAGCTCGCCCGCCACGAGCTGCAGACGAGCCCGGCGGTCGCGACCACCCTCGGCGAGCGCGTCGTCGCCGTCTCCGACGGCGGCGAGGTCGAGATCGTCGGCCCGGACGGCGAGCACCGGCTGCTGGAGCTGGCGGTGCGGCACAACCGCATCGACTACTGCATCGACGCCTGGCCCGGCCCGGTCGGGACCCTGTTCGTCGCGCTGAGCACGGGGCGGATCTCGCTGTGGGACCTCGCCGACGGGACCGAGCTGCTGCAGGTCGATCTACACGGGCGCCCCGTCCACCACGCCGCTCGGGACGGGATCACGTACGTCGCCACCGACGTCGGGGACCACGCGGCGCTGGACCTGTCGGCGCTCGAGCAGGACCGCTGCGCGCTGCTGCGGGAGGTCTGGGACGACGCCCCGGCGGTGTGGCAGGCGGGCGCGCTGGTGGACCGCCCCCCACCCCCCGACCACCCCTGCGCGCCCTGACCCCCACCCCCATCTGCGGTACACTCCCGCCTGCACCAAGGGGAACGGTGCAGCTCGACAGCACGGGAACGCCATGAGCGACGACATCACCGATCGCGAGAACCTGGAGACCGCCCCGCTGACGGCAGAGGCGCTGGCCAGGCTGCGGGCGGTCAAGATGGCCCACGCCGAGGGCCAGAAGGTCTCGCTGCTGATCTACTTCCGCGACGGCGTGCGGGTGGTCCACCTCGGCGAGGGCGAGTCGGTCGTGATCGGCCGCACCAGGCCCGCCGACGTGCCGATCCGCGACCGCAGCCTGTCGCGCCAGCACGCCACCGTCGAGGTCGCCTCGGGGGAGATCTGGGTCGAGGACCTGCAGTCGACCAACGGCACCTGGGTCGACGGCGAGCGCGTCGAGCGCTGCCGCGTCGGCACCGGCGCCGAGCTGGTGTTCGGGGCCGTCCCGGCGTCGGTCCACGCGCTGGGCAAGACCGGCGAGGCGGACCCCGATCTGGAGACCCACGACCGCTTCGTCGCCGAGCTCGCCGGCGAGGTCGAGCGGGCGCGCAGCTTCGGCCGCAAGGCGGCGCTGGTGCTGCTGCAGGGCGACCGCACCCGCCAGGGCGGGCACCTGGGCCGCTGGCTGCCGCTGCTGCGCGAGCGGGTCCGGCCGTTCGACCGGGTGGCGATGTACAGCGGCGACACCGTCGAGGTGCTGCTGCCCGACGCCGACGAGGCGTTCGCCAGCGGGTTCGCGCTGGGCCTGCTCGCCGAGGTGCCCGCGCTGCGCGCCGGGGCCGGGGTGTTCCCCGACCACGGGCGCTCCGCCGAGGAGCTGTTCGACGTCACCCGCTCGGCGCTGCAGGTCGCGTCGTCGGACAGCCCGCTGCAGGTGCCCGGGGCGGGGGCCACCGGCGAGTACACGATCGAGACGACCACCGACGACTTCGCCGGCCCGGTGGTGGCCAGCGCCGCGATGGAGGCGGTGTTCAGGACCGTCGAGCGGCTGACCACCTCGGTGGTCCCGGTGCTGATCCAGGGGGAGACCGGCTCGGGCAAGGAGGTCATCGCGCGGGCGATCCACGAGGGCGGCCCGCGGCGGGCCCACCCGATGCAGGCGGTCAACTGCGCGGCGCTGCCGCCCCAGCTGATCGAGAGCACCCTGTTCGGCCACGAGAAGGGCTCGTTCACCGGCGCCGAGCGGCGCGCCCAGGGGGTGTTCGAGGCCGCCGACGGCGGCACCGTGTTCCTCGACGAGATCGGCGAGCTCCCCGCCGCCGCCCAGGCCGCCCTGCTGCGCGTGCTGGAGACCAAGCGCTTCGCCCGCGTGGGCTCCAACGACGAGCTCGAGGTCGACGTGCGGATCGTGGCCGCGACCCACCGCTGCCTCGAGGAGATGTGCGAGGCCGGGGACTTCCGCTGGGACCTGTACTACCGGCTCAACGTGATGACGCTGGAGATCCCCCCGCTGCGCCAGCGGATCGACGACATCGAGCCCCTCGCCCGCCGTTTCCTGAAGCAGGCCAACCTGGCCAACCGCTGCCGGGTGCGCGGCTTCGAGGACGAGGCCACCGCGCTGCTGCTGGCCTACCGCTGGCCGGGCAACGTCCGCGAGCTGCGCAACGCCGTGGAGCGCGCCGTGGTGATCGCCCAGGGCGACCACATCGGCGTCGAGGACCTGCCCGGCCGGATCCAGAAGCTGGGCCAGGGCGCCTCGACCCTGGTCGAGGACGCCGAGACCACCGCCCGCCCGGTGCCCGCCCTCGCCGACGACGACATCAACCTCAAGAACGAGCTGCAGCGCTACGAGACCGAGCTGATCCTCGGCGCGCTGCGCGCCGAGCACGGCGACCGCAACGGCGCCGCCAAGCGCCTCGGCCTGCCGGTGCGGACCCTGGCCTACAAGATGAAGCAGCTCGGCATCAAGCGCAGCGGCTACGACCAGCGCTGACCTGCCCCGGGACCCCGGGGAGCGCCTCGGCCCCCGACTAGAAGTGGACCCGCAGCCCGAACTGCACCTGGCGCGGGAACTGGCGGGCGATGGGCCGCGAGAACACCGACTGGCCCTTGTCGTCCACCAGCACGTCGCCGGCGGAGTCGGTGGCGCGCTCGTCGACGGCGACCACCTCGCGGCTGTTGAGCAGGTTGGTCACCAGGATCACCAGGTCGACCTCGATGCTCTTGATCGACAGCTTGACGTTGCCGCGCAGGTCCAGCGTCGACGTCGCCGGCAGCCGGTACTGCGAGCCGCGGCGGTCGTGGAGGTTGTAGTTGTCCAGCCAGAAGCTGTTCCAGTAGTACTTGTTGTACGGGGTCCCGGCCTGCAGCGTGAAGATGAAGCCGAACCCGTAGCCCAGCGAGAACACGTCGCTGATCTTGATCCGTCCGGGGTTGTCGTAGGTCCCCTGCATCTTGATCACGTGGGGCCGGTCGATGGGCAGCAGCCCGTCCTGGTAGTACACCTGCTGCGGGTGGTCGTAGTCGCTGGTCAGCGACGGGCCGATGTAGTTCCCCGCGGAGCGCGACCAGGTGTAGTTGCCCACGAACTGCAGGTTGTCCGACAGGTTCTTGCGCAGCGTGAACTCCACGGCGTCGTACTGGCGGTACGCGGTGCCGGGGGTGCGCAGCCGCCACAGGTAGTTGTCGCTGCCGCTGCGGGACCCCACGATGTTGGTCCCGTCCTCGTTCCACAGCAGGTTGACCTCGTCGTCCTCGAACGGGTTGTGGAACTCGCGGTGGATGTAGGTCACGCCGGCGGCGAGGTCCTTCTGGATCTCGCGCTCGATCCCGACGTTGACCTCGTCGACGCTGGGCGGCACCAGGTCGTAGTGGGTCAGGTTGACCGACGGCGTCCCGGCGCGGCTGCCGTCCGTGTTCCAGCGGTGGTTGCCCGCGTCCCAGGTGTAGTACTCGGAGTTCAGCTCGGAGCGGCTGATGAAGTCCGAGATCCACAGGAAGCCGCTGTCGACGAAGCGGTTGTAGCCGCCGTAGACGCGGGTCTTGCGGTCGTTGGCCGGGTCCCACGAGAGGTTGAGCCGCGGCGAGAGGCTGACGAAGTCGAGGATGTTGTCGCCCAGGTTGTTCTTCATCACGCCGGTGTCGAGGCGCACGCCGGGGCGCAGCGTCAGGTTGCTCCACGGCTTCCACACGTCCTGGGCGTAGAAGCTGAGCTTGCGGCCGGTGATGCGGTAGTCGTCCTGGTTGACGATCACGTACCGCGAGTCGTTGACGTAGCTGTCGAGGTCGTTGAGCTCCTCGTCGTCGATGATGCCGTTGCCGTTCCCGTCGGTCGGCATGTCGTAGATGATCTCGTGGGTCGGGTAGTTGAAGTAGTAGTCGTTCCACACCAGCTGCAGGTCGGCGCCGAGGTCGAACTGGTGGGTCCCGAGGAACTCGGCGAACGCGGTGAAGTCCACCGACGCCGCGAAGTTCCAGCGGCGGTCGTTGTAGAACCGCCCCGAGGTGGTGTGGTAGAAGCCGCCGGCCATCGCCGGCCAGTGGGGCGTGGCCTGCAGGCTGTCGTCGAGGCACTCCCGGGTCTCCGGGTCCCAGTCGGTGCAGTCGCGCCACTGGACCGGCTGGAACCGGATGAAGCTCTTCTGCAGGTACGCCTGGGTCCGCAGCATGGTGTACGCCGACGGCGTCCAGTCCCAGGTCAGGTTGACGTACCAGCCGCCCTGGAACCAGTCGTACTGCGCCTCCTGCAGCGCGTAGATGTTGCCGCGGTCGCCGTTGCGCTCGACCGTCGGGTCGGCCTGCGCCGAGAGCGTCAGCTTGTTGGCGTAGCTGATCTGCCAGGTGAGCTTGCCGAACAGGTAGTGGCTGCGCCACTCGTGCGGCAGGATCGGGTACTTGGACAGGTCGCGGCCGGTGTCCAGCGCCGGCATGTTGAGCCAGTCCTGGTGGGTGTACTGGTACGACACCAGGAACCACAGGTGGTCCTTGACGATCGGGCCGCTGATCATCCCGTTGAGCTCGATCGAGTCGATCTCCTGGATGTCCTCCTGGATGTAGCGGTCGTGGCTCTGCAGCGCGCTGGTCGTGTAGTACACGCTGAAGTCGCCCTCGAACTTGTTCCCGCCGGACTTGGTGGTGATGTTGATCACCCCGCCGAGGGCCTGGCCGTACTTGGCGTCGAACGCGCCGGTGACGACCTGGATGTCCTGGATCGCGTCGAAGTTGAAGTTCATCGAGAACGTGTTGGTCACCGGGTCGGTGGTGTTCACGCCGTCGACGTAGTACTGGTTCGACGTGTAGGTCGCGCCGTGGACGTTGGGGTTGGCCCCGCCGGTGACGCCGGGGAGGAACTGGATCACCTCCTGGAACGACCGCCCGGTGGGCAGCTCGCCGAGGAACTCGCTCGACACCGTCTCGCCGATGTCGGTCTGCTCGGTGTCGACGGCCGGGCGGCGGTCGATGATCTCGACCGTCTCGCCCATCTCGGGCAGGTCCATCACCAGCTTGAGGTTGACCGTGCGGCCGGTCTCGACCACCAGCCCGCGGCGGATCAGGGTCTTGAACCCCTCCTTCTCCGCGGTCAGCGTGTAGGGCCCCGGCGGCAGGCCGGGGAACCGGAAGCGGCCGGCGGCGTCGGACGTGGCGTTGCGCACGCCCATCAGCGTCGGCGACTCGATGCGCACCACGGTGCCCTCGACGGGGGCGTCGTCGGTGCTCACCACCTCGCCCTTGATCGTCCCGGTGGTCACCTGCGCCAGCGCCGTTCCATGGAACAGCACGGCCAGCAGCGCCCCGAGCCAGAGGATGTGGTGTGCCCGCGACATCGTCAGCTCCCTCCCGCTGCTACCCATCGCTCGGGTCCACCCACAGCTTCAGCGTGTACGGCTCCATGTCCGGGCCGAGCCAGTTGGCGATCCAGACGAAGCACTCGGTGCCGGCCGGCAGCGGGACGGAGCTGGCCCCCGTCTCGGGCTTGTCGTAGCTCCAGCTGATCATGATGTACCAGTCCAGCGGGTTGGCGGCGTCGCCGTAGTAGCAGTACATGTACCAGTCCAGGTCGGAGCCCTCGGTGACCCAGTCCATCGAGCCGGAGACGATGCCCTCCTGCGGGACGGTCACGAAGTAGGTGTCGATGTCGCCGTCGTAGGCGTTGTCGGCGCCGACGGAGAGCACCCCGTCGATGCGGTCGACGTAGCCGTCGGGGCTGATCATCGGGCTGGCGTCCTGGGCGCAGTCGTACCAGGTGTCGGTGCTGGTCCCGTCGGCGCAGTCGTTGGGCTCGGTGTCCTCGAGCTTGACCCCGAACTTGGGCGGCAGCATGCAGTCCAGCGGGACCTCGGTGAGCCCGCTGGGCACCAGCTGCCCGCCGCTGCCGAGCCAGTCCTCGTTCATCTCCCAGCTGGTCTCCGACGCCATCGCCGACAGATCGACGTGGACCGGGTCGCAGGTGACCATGTCGCCGCTGGCCACCGAGGTGTTGTTGGCCGAGCCGAACGTCCCGGCGTAGACCCACACCTCGTCGATGTCGGAGTTGACCGTGGCGTGGGTCTCCAGCTCGTAGTTGCCGGGGAAGATCGTGTCGCGGGTGTCGTCGCAGTCCCCGAGGTAGATGTTGTACCCGTCGCCGTCGCCGTCGGCGAAGATCGCCTCGTCCTCGGCGTACTCGCCGTCGGCCTCGAGGAACGAGCAGCCGCCGCCGGGGCAGACGTACTCGAAGTTCTCGTCGATCGTGGTGCGGTTCAACGCGGTCGGGTCCGCGTCGCAGTCGTTGTCCTTGCCGTCGCGGTAGTCGATGCAGATCGCGCCCTCGGGGCAGGGGAAGATCGTCGGGTCGGCGTCGTTGCAGTCCCCGTCCTCGATGGTGACGCCGTCGCCGTCCAGGTCGCCGGAGGCGGAGAACGTGTCGACCATCCCGTCGCAGTTGTTGTCCTTGTGGTCGTCCGCGAACCCCATCGTGGTCTCGACGTTCAGCGTGAAGTAGATGTCCGGGTCGGCGTCGTTGCAGTCGCCTTCGTACTCGCTCTGCCCGTCGCCGTCGTCGTCGACCCCGTCGAGCCCGTTGTCGGCCCACCCGTCGCAGTCGTCGTCGACCCCGTTGCCGAAGTCGTCGCTGCGCCCGGGGTGGATCGTGTCGTCGGTGTCGTTGCAGTCGCCCTGGGCGATGGAGTACCCGTCGCCGTCCGCGTCGGACAGATCCTCGCCGAGGTCGGCGGTCCCGTCGCAGTTGTTGTCCATCCCGTCCTGCAGCGCCGGATCGAGGAAGGTGTTGGTCTCCTCGACGATCTCGTTGACGTGGAACATGTCGAACGGGGCCCACCAGGTGTCGGTGCCCTCGTCCAGGCTCCACTGGCTCGCCGTCGTGGCGCTGACCGGCGGCCCCAGGTTGCCCGGATCGTCGTTCTGGTACGCCCCGAGCACCACCTGGCCCGCCGCCTCCGGCCCGACGCCGTCCATCCGCAGCGAGTAGTGGCCGTCGTACCCGTCGGACTGCTTCTTGCCGACCACCAGGAGGATCAGCTCCTCCTCCTCGGAGACCGCGTACTCGATGGTCTCGTACTCGAGGCTGGCGTTGGCCGCGAGCAGCTCGGCCCCGGCGTTGTCCAGCAGGAACAGGTCGTAGTCCGCGCCCCCGTCGTCCCACGTCAGGTCGAACGACAGGTCGCCCTCGAGCCCCGAGGTCAGCAGGTAGTGGTCGTGGTCACCGATGTACCCGGTGTTGAGCACGTACCCGGACTCGGACAGCGCCCCGGCGATCCGCAGGATCCCGTAGCCGACGTAGACCTTCGGGTCCGCCGCCGACAGGTCCTCGGCCTCCTCGAACGTGTCGTTGACCGACTCGTCCGCCGCCTCGACCTCGGCGTAGTCCACCGGAGGGACCGTCACCAACCCCAGGATGTGTCGCTCGTCGATCCCCGACTCCTTGGCGCACCCGGTGATCCCCAGGATCACCAGCGCCGGGAGCAGGACCGCCACGACGGTGCCACTGCTGCGCATACCCCTGCCCTCCATCGCGTACACGGGGGGCCGCGTGCGTGCACGATTCAATTGTCTTGCGGTTCCCCGTTCGCGGGAGGATACCAGGGTCGGGTTCTTGGGGGAACGCGGGAAGAGCGCAGGGGGCTGTTTTCCGGCGATCCACCCGCTCGAGGAGCGCAGGGGTGGCTTGCGGGGGGCGGCTCGATCACCGCCTCGCCGGCGTGCCACGCCTGCCGCTGATCGCGACGGCAACCACACCGGCGTCGACGGGCTCCTCGGTTGCGTCGCGCCCGGCCGTGTCCATCTCGAGAGCACCCCTCGGAAAGCGAGGACCATGGAGATCTGGCGCCTGAGGTTCTCCTCGGACGGCCGTCATCCCCTGTTTCCGGCGGAGCCGCTGCGGCGGGCTGCCGTGCTCGTGCTCGTGGGTCACGCGGGCCCCTGGCTGGTCACCGTCGGGATCGTCGACGACCACCTCCACGTGGTGGTCGTGTGCATCCGCGAGCGCGCGGGCAAGTAGTCCCGCGCCGTCGTGCTGGGGCTGCTTCCCCATCGAGCAGCCGGCCGAGCACGGCCTGCCCGAGCACCCTGCCCTCTGGAGCGGCAGCAGCTTCGCCGACCTCGTGGGAGCCCGTGCCATCGACGGGCTCCAGCTGCGGTACGCCGAGGTCCTGCCCCGCTACCGCGCGGCGGATGCCTGGCGGGCGGCCGGCCTCTCCCCGGCCGACATCGGTCCCGCGACCGACGAGCAGATCCTGGGAGCGGGCCTCGCGGCCCTCCGCGACGCGGCCGCGTTCGCTGCTGGCGCCGACTCCGCCTTGGCAGGGCGGACCGTCCCGCAGATCCGGGCCCGCGCCGCCATCGTCCAGCTCGGGCGTCGGGCGGGCTTCCGGGTCACCGACCTCGCCCGCAAGTTGGCATGGGAGCCAGCAGGCCTCGTGGACGCGCTGGCCCTTCTCGGAGCGCGCGAACTTCCAGGCGGCGCGGGGGATGTCGTCCAGGTCCCTCGCCCCGTCGCGGATGTCGTCGACCGAGCTGGCCCACTGGTCGGCGGGCAGCTGGGCCCAGTAGCGGGCCTCGAGGGCGGTGGCGCCGATCACCTCGGCGGGCATCGGGCGGTAGGTCTGGAATGCCTCGGAGGGGCCCAGGCCGTGGGTATCGACCCACTCGACGCAGCGCTCGGCCAGGGCGATGCCGGACATCAGCGAGACGAAGGTGTTGCAGCGGCGCAGGTCCTGAGCCAGGTGCAGCGTGGCCACCACGGGCGGGCTGTCGGGGGCCGGCTCGGCGGCGGCGAGGGCGGCCTTGCCCGGCTCCAGCAGGGGCAGCGGCTCGAAGTCCTCGTCGAACTCGGCGATCCCGAGCCCCTCGCCGGCCTCGTGCCACTGGACCAGCGCCTCTACGGCGGCCGCGTCCGGCTCCTCGGCGGAGAGCACGGCGGCCAGGTGCGGGTTCTCCTGGGCGCAGCTGGGGTCGTGGCCGTCGAAGGCCTCGAGCTGGTTCCAGCGCGCGGCGGACCCGGTCGGGCCCAGCTCCGGCTCGACGCGCCAGGAGCCGGCGCCGGCGCACGAGGGCGTTCTCGCGCTGGAGCGGCCTCCGCACGAGGAGGGGGGAATCCTGGGCAAGAGGGCGGGCAAAGGCTGCAGCAACGCGGTTCGCGCCGGTCGTGTTGCTCTCCGCTCGACCGTGACCATGTTGGGAGCACCCCCCGCTCGACGGAGAGGACGACATGGAAAGCTGGCACATCACCTTCGCGGGTGACGAGCGCCAGGTCCTGTTCACCGACGAGGCCGGCAGGCGCGCGGCCATCCGCGTGCTGGGGCGGATCTGCGGCCCCGTCCTGATCCTGTTCGCCCTCGTTGACGAACACCTCCACCTGGTGGTCTTCGCGACCCGCGAGCAGGCGGGCCGGCTCAAGCGCGCCGTCCTGCTGGCGCTGCAGCCGCTGACCTCCACCCCCATCGATCCCGGCCGGTTGCGCCGCGTGCGGGGCCGGAGCCACATGCTCTCGCTGGTGACGTACTTCCTGGATCAGCCTCGGCACCACGGTCTCCCGGATCATCCCGCGACCTACACCGGTTCGTGCTTCCCCGATCTCGTGGGAGCCCGCTCGGTGCCCGGCATCTCCCTGCGGCTGGGGGACGCCCTCCCGCGGTACCGGCTCCGGGACGCCTACCCCGTGGTGGGCCTCGGTCCTCGCCCGCTGCGACCCTTGCCATCGGAACGGGTGCGTGAGCTCGGCGCGACGCGGCTGGTCTCGGCATCGGCGGCCGCCTTCGCAGTGGGACCAGACCTGCGCGGGCGAGGTGAGCCGGTCGTCCGCGCCAGGACGGCTGCCGTGGGGGTCGGCGTCCAGGTCGGGGTGCCCCCGCAGGAGCTCACGTTCGCGCTGGGCTGGACGCCGAGCGGCCTGCGAAAGGCTCGCCGTCGACCCTGCCCCGAGACAGATCGCCGGGCCGTGCTGCTGCGCCTGGCGCTGGAGGAGCGCTCCTCGTCGGATTCGCCGGGAGAGCGGGACCAAGTCCGAGGATGAGACATCATCCCTGGAGTTAGTCCCGGATATCGGGACCAAGTCCGAGGATGAGGCGCCATC
>CAZOYV010000054.1:16087-34238 GCA_964584075.1 uncultured Rickettsiales bacterium
AGTCCGAGGATGAGGCGCCATCCCTGGAGTTAGTCCCGGATATCGGGACCAAGTCCGAGGATGAGGCGCCATCCCTGGAGTTAGTCCCGGATATCGGGACCAAGTCGGAGGATGAGACATCATCCCTGGAGTTGGTCCCGGTAGGGGCGGCTCACGCTCGGAGGGAACGGGCCCCGCCCAGACGCCATCGAAGGCCGGTGCGGCGACCTACGGCAGCAGCACCAGCGTCGACGCGCTCTGCGCCGGCATCTCGTACCACAACTCGTTGCCCCACACGCCCACGGTCCCCGCCGCCGCGGGGAACGCGCTGCTCGACGTCTGCTGGTAGACCTCCGCCTGCGTGAAGCCCTGGGTGTGGTTGACGTTGACATGGGCCCACTGGGCGGTGCCGGCCTTGTTGATCACCACCAGCACCATCCGGTCGGGGACGCCGGCGTCGACGCTGGCGTAGACCGAGGAGCTGGCCACGTCGTCGGTGGTGGCGGCGATCGAGGTGTCTCCGAACGCGGCGCCGTTGCCGTCGTAGTTGCGGTACAGCGCAAAGGCGCCGTAGTGGAACGAGTGGTCGCCGCCGAGCTCCCACAGGTTGGCGGCGAAGACGCCCTCGCGGCCGAGGATGCCGAGCACGTCGGCCTGGGCCAGGCCGCCGGAGATGTGGCCGTAGCCGCCGTAGTCGTACTCGGTGAAGGCGAGATCGGTGCCGGGGTAGTGGGCGGCGATCTTGGCCTGCAGCTCGGGGATCAGCTCGATGGGCTGGTAGCCCAGGTACTGGGCGATCCAGGAGTCCTCGACGTAGGTCGGGTCCCACAGCGAGCGGGGGGCCTGGATCCGGGCCTCGATCACCGCCGGGGAGTTGTCGTTCTCGGTGATCCGCACGCCGTTGCCCTGGGCCTCGGGGTACCAGTGCAGGTCGAGGACGTCGACGAGGCGGTAGCCGTAGGCCTGCTCGGCGGCGGAGAGGGTGTCCAGGTAGTAGTCGATGAAGTCGCCGTACTGGCCCGAGTCCGGGGCGTTCTGGAGGTTGACGTAGCCGTTGAAGCCGTAGGACACGAACCCGAACACCACGGCGCCCGGGCTCTCGGACTTGATCGCGTCGGCGTACTCGAGGCTGAGCCCGCCGAGCTCGACGTAGGTCACGGGATCGGGGTGGACCTCCTCGTGGGTGTCGGCCCACAGGTCGGGCTCGTTGTCGAGGCTGTAGAAGATCGTGTGCTCCGGATCGGTCGCCGCGTTGGGGAACTGGTCGTCGAGCCAGTACACGAACTCGTCCTGATACACGAAATCATCGTTCACGTCGGGCGTCAGCGACAGCGCGGCGGGCTTGTTGGCCAGCGACTCGTGGAACCGCACGTCCAGGTGGTCGGGCGTGTCGAACACGTTGGTGCCGTCCTTGTCGGCGGCCACGTAGCCCTGGATCGGGACGGTCACGATCATCGAGGCGTCGGCGTCGTGGGCCGCCTGGACCCGCGAGCGCACCGCCTCGCCGGGGGTGTTGCCCCCGCCGAGGAAGCCGTCGTTGTGGAAGTACCAGTCGCTGCCGGCGTTGGACGCGTTGGTCTCCCAGTCGTAGGTGGTCCAGCGGTTGCCCCCGGCACGCCCCAGCGTCAGGTGCGCGGCCTGGCCCTGCCAGTCGTCGCCGTTGGTGCCGTAGATGTACGGCGAGATGGGGCTCACGTCCTGGGTCGAGTCGACCTGGAAGGTGACGTCGGCGGAGATCGTGTCGTCGTCGCCGCTGTCGTCGTCGCCGCTGTCGTCGTCGCCGCTGTCGTCGTCGGCCGCGGTGTCGTCGTCGCCCGACGTGTCGTCGTCGCCCGACGTGTCGTCGTCGCCCGACGTGTCGTCGTCCGCGGTGTCGTCGTCGGCCGCGGTGTCGTCGTCCGCCCCGTCGTCGTCCCCCACGTCGTCGTCCGCCCCGTCGTCGTCCCCCACGTCGTCGTCCGCGGCATCGTCGTCCCCCACGTCGTCGTCGTCCTGATCCGTGGGACAGCCGAGCAAGAGCAACAACGTGGTTGCGATCCCCCACCATCGAGTCCAGGTCATGGTCCACCCTCCGACTCTCGTCCGGCTGGCAACCTATCACCTCTCCGGGGGTCGGTTCACGGGGACGGGCGGCATGGGTGCCGCGCCGGCGACGGCGCGACCACGGCCTGGCCGTCGTCCCACACCCGCGGGGCGTCGGCCCAGACCTGGTCCATCAGGTCGCAGTAGTCGGCGGCCAGCAGGGACAGATCGATGCGGTGGGAGTCGCCCACGCTGGTTCCGACGTAGAGCGTGTCTCCCTCCTGGTGGAGGAAGTCCGGCCGACCGTGGAGCTTCCAGGTGCGCAGGCGGCGTCCGTCCGTGAGGTCCCAGATCGCGATGTGGCCGGGCCGGAACAGCGCCACCAGCGTGTCCCGCGGGCCCCCCAGGATGTCGATCGGCCAGTCCAGCGAGTCGAAGTCCGCCAGCTGCATCGTCGCGCGCTCACCCCCGCCCTCGGGGGGGTGGATCTCCACCAGCCCGTCCCACCGACTCACCACCAGCCGACCATCCTCGAGCACCGCCACGACGTGGGTGTTCTCCTCGATGGGCACGGTCTTCAGCAGCGCTCCGGCCTCGTCGTACAGCTCGATCCGGTCCGCGCCGTGGTGCAGCAACCGGCGGTGCGCCTCGTCGAGCCCGAACCCTCTCTCGACGTGGATCTCGACCGGCTCCCCCTCGCCGTGGTGGAGGAGGAGGCCCAGGTCCGCCCCGGACGCGTCCTCGCGGAAGACCACCGCGACGCAAGCATCCTCCAGGGGAAAGGCGTCCAGCGCGTCGGCGATGGGTACGCTCCACTGCCGGGTCCTCGACGGCACGTCCCAGCGCTCCAGCTCCGTGGAGTCGACCAGTCGGCACAGCGCGTCCCCGCTCGGGCTCGCGATCAGCCCCGCCCCAGGCTCGGCCAGCAGGCCATCGACCCAGTCCAGCACGCCCTGGGGGTCGCCGGCACGAGCCGGGTCCAGGTACTCCCAGCCCCGGTGGGTCTTCAGCGCCGGCGGGTCGGGCCACAGCACACGCGCGTCCCAGCGCTTCGCGCCGGTCTCCGCATCCAGGACCCGGACGGTGCCGGCCTCGGCGAGGGCGACCCAGCGGCCGTCCCGGCTGTAGCGCCACTCCCGGCCGATGGGATCGATGACCTCGTACTCCACCTGGACCTGCCGCAGGGACTCGAGGTCCACCGCGCCCGCCAGCGAGGGCGCCATGGTGGTCCCCAGCCAGGGCCGCGTGGGGTGGAACGCGACGGTGCGGAACTGGAAGCGCTCGGGGACCTCGAGGGCCACGTCGCCCCCCTCGGGGACCACCTCTCGCGACGCCCCGCTCGCCAGGTCCCACACCAGGGTCAGGCCCTGCATGTCGGTCGAGGCCAGCAGCGCCCCATCGGCGCCATAGCTCAAGCAGTGCACCGGGTTCGTCGCCCGCGCCGGCAACGTCCGGGCCAGCGTGCCCGAGGGCAGGTCCCACAGGTGGATCGCGCCGCTGTCGCCGGCGCTGGCGAGCTGCCCGCCGTCGGGCCGGAAGCGCACTCGCCGGACCTGCACATCGCCGCCCTCGAGCTCCATCTGCAGCGCCCCCGAGGCGACGTCCCACAACCGCACGGTCCCGTCGAAGCTGCCCGAGGCGACGGTGGTCCCGTCGGGGCCGTAGTCCACGGAGTACACGAGTCCCTTGTGCCCCCGTAGCGTGTGCAGCGCCGTCCCGGACTCCAGGTCCCACAGCCGCACCGTCCCGTCCAGCCCGCCGGTCGCCGCCTGGAGCCGGTGCGGGTGGGTGGCCACCGAGAAGATCCCACCCTCGTGTCCCTCGAGCACGCCCAGCGGCTCGGCCGTCGCCGCGTCCCAGACCCACAGCTGGCCCCGGTGCCCCCCCGAGACGACCCGCGACCCGTCGGCGGTCATCGCCACCGACTTGGCGATGTGCTTGTGCCCCGCGCCGGACGCGAGGTCGGCGCCGCGGCGCAGGTCGAACAGGGAGACCCGCTCGATGTTCTTGCACGCCAGCAGCTGGCCGTCGGGGCTGAACGAGATCAGGTCGATGGAGCTCTGCGGGACGTCGAGCTCGCGCAGGATCTCGCCCGCGGTGACGTCCCACAGCCGGATGGTGTGGTTGTCGACGGCGACGGCCGCGAGCCAGCCGTCGCGGTGCTGGAAGTCGACGGCCTGGTAGAACGGCCGACCCACCACGCCTGCGTAGGGATCCAGCGCGGCGAGCTGCCGGCCCGTGGCCCGGTCCCACACCCGTATCCCGTCCCGGAGCCCGAAGGAGATGATCTGGTCCTCGTCCGGACTGATCGCCAGGTCCCGGATGCGCTCGGGTCCCGTCTCGACGACCTGGACCGGCTCGGCCTTCTCGATGTCCCAGATCTCGATCCCGCCCCCCACCCTCGCCACCACGAGCTCGTCCCCGTCGTCGCTCAGCGCGTACGCCCGGGAGGCCACCCCGGGGACGCGGAAGCGCTCCTCCAGGGTGTCGCTGTCGAAGACACGGACCGAGTCCGGATATCCCTCCGTCGGAGCGACCACGGCGAGCACGAACCAGCGCCCCCGGGGATCGAACCGGAACGTGCTGTGGTTGCTGCGGGGGGCGACATCGGCGCCCTCCGTCAGCAGGACCGCGAGCCTCGTCCGCGACGGCAGCTCCCACACCTCCAGGTCGCTGAAGCGCAGCGACCGCAGCAGGCGGGTCCCGTCCGGGGACAGGCCGACGCTGAACGTCGCGGTGGGACCGGTGATGTCCAGCAGGTCCCGCGTCTCCGCCGTGCGGACGTCGATCTCCAGCGGGGGCGTCGCCGGCGCGACCAGCCGCGTGCCGTCCGCCGACCAGTCCATCCAGCCGTACTCGTGGTTGTGCACGGGCACGGACCACTCCAGCGGCTCCTCTCGCAGCGCCCACCACAGCGCGCGGCCCCGGGTGGAGTCCTGCAGCTCCAGCGACGAGCGGACCTGGGACCGGGCGGCCAGCACGTCCCCGCGCTCCAGCGCCGCGGCGGCGCCCTCGAGCAGCAGGTCGGCGCGGCTGGCGTCGGAGCGCTCGCGGGCCGACTCGGCGCGGGTCCACAGCACCGCCAGCAGGACCGCCACCACCGCCAGCGCGGCGAACCCCGCGGCGAGCAGCCAGCGCCGGCGCCGGAGCTCGCGGCGCTCCCGCGCCAGGCCCGCGTCGAGGAACGACCGGATCGTGCCGGGGACGGCGTCCAGCCCCCGGGTGCGGCGCACCGCATCGCGCAGCGCGTCCCCCTCCCAGACCTCGGTCTCCGACCGCCCCCGCTGCGCCCACAGCTCGGCCGCCTGGCCCACCTCGGCGAGGAACACCAGCTCCTCGCGGCTCTCCTCGATCCAGCCGGCCAGCCTCGCCCAGTTGCCCACCAGCGACTCGTGGACCAGCTCCACCTCGGCCTCGGCGCGCTCTCGCTTCCGGGCCCGCCGCGACTGGAGCACCCGCTCGGACACCAGCCGGTCGAGCACCTCCCCGGCGGCCTCCCCGAGCCCCTCCAGCGCGTGGACGCGGGTCAGCACCCGGCGGGTCCGCTCGGGGGTCACCAGCCGCAGCAGCAGCTCGCGCGCCAGCCGAACCTGGTCCGGGGTCAGCTCCTCGATCACCCCGTCGGCGTGGTGGGCCAGCGCGCCCTCGACCCCTCCGAGGGACTCGTACGCCGACCGCGTCAGCACCCGGCCGTCCCGGTCCCGCCGCCGCCACAGCTCCGCGCAGGTGAACTGGATCAGCGGCAGGCACGCCGCCTCACCCCTCACCGCGGCCAGCATCTCGTCCACCAGCGCGTCGTCCTCGAAGCGATGGTCGACCCGCTGCAGCGGCACGGTCAGGATCTCGCGCAGGGCCTGCTCGTCCGGGCTGCGCAGCACCGTCAGCCGGCCGAACGCGACCCGCGCCTCTTCGGTCTCCGACAGCCTGATCAGGAAGTCGTCGCGCAACGTGAACACCACCCGCACCGGCCCGTCGGGATCGTCGGCCGCCCCGCACACCGCGCGCATGAACTCGTCGCGGACCACGGCGTCGTCCACCAGCGTGTACAGCTCCTCGAGCTGGTCGACGAACAGCAGCACCCGGCCCGCCTCGCGGGTCGCGACCTGCTGCAGCGCGTAGGCCAGGAACCGCGGTGACGCGGTGAGCTGCTCCTCCAGCTCGCGGGCCCGGGCCGAGTCGAGCACCGGCTCCGAGACCGTCTCGGCCCCGGTGGAGCCGGCGGAGCGGGTCGAGCCCTCGTCCCCGCGCCCGAGCCGCACCGCCAGCGCGTGGAACGGGTCGCCGCCCGGCCGCAGCCGCAGCACGGTCCAGCGGCCCTGCTCCCGCAGCCGCGGGACCACCCCGGCCTGGACGAACGAGCTCTTGCCCGCCCCCGACGGCCCCACCACCGGCAGCACCGGCTCGCCCCGCAGCCGCTCGACGAACGCCGCCACCTCGGCCTCGCGGCCGAGGAACCAGTCGGCGTGGCGCTCGGTGAACGGCAGCAGGCCGCGGAACGGACTCTCCGCCGCCGCGCCGGGTCGCTCCCGGTGGAGGTGCCGGCGCAGGACCCGGGCCACCTCCGCGGCGGTCGGCCGCCTGGACGCCTGCTTCTCGAGGCAGCGGGCCACCAGCTCGACGATCTCCCGCGGGACGTCGTCGGCGGCCGCCATCTGCGGCACGGGCTCCGGGGAGCAAACCGCGGCGCACAGCGCCACCGCCGATCCGCCGCGGTACGGTCGCCGCCCGGCCAGCAGCTCGTACAGCATCAGCCCCAGCGCCCACACGTCGGTGGCCGGGGACAGCTCGTCCTCGGTCCACTGCTCCGGGGCCATGTAGGCCGGCGTGCCGACCACCGCGCCGCCGCTGGTCTCGAACTCGTCGAGCAGCGCGGTCTGGCTCTCGTCCAGGGTCGCCAGCGTCTGCCGCGCAGTCTGCGCCAGTTCCGCGCGCCGCGCCGCCTTGGCCAGCCCGAAGTCCACCACCCGCAGCCGGCCGTCCCGCGGCAGGAACACGTTCTCGGGCTTCAGATCGCGGTGCAGCACCTCCCGCCGGTGGGCCTCCTCCAGCGCCTCGGCGACGGCCAGCCCGATACGCAACGCCTCGCGGGTCCCGGCGCGGCCCTCGCGCAGACGCTCGCGCAGGGTCTGCCCATCGAGGTACTCCAGCGCGACGTAGGGGTTGCCGTCGACCTCGCCGACGAAGTGGATCGCGACGATGTGCGGGTGGCTGAAGCGCGCCGTGACGCGGGCCTCGAACAGGAAGCGCTCCACGGCGCGCTCGTCGCCCAGCGTCCTGGGCCGGATCACCTTCAGCGCGACCTTGCGGCCCAGGCGGGTGTCGCGGGCCAGGTAGACCTCGCCCATCCCGCCGCGGCCCACCCGCCGCACGACCTCGAAGTGGTCGACCTCGGTGCCCGGCTCGATCGTGACGGCCGGCTCGCCGACGGGCGCGGGCGCCGCGCCGGCGTCGTCCGCCACCGTCCGCTCCCCGCTGCCCCCGAGCCGCTCGGTCTCGTCCCCGCCCACGTCCCCTCGCTCCCTGGGTCCGACCTGCGTCGTCCCGCTGGAGCGACCATCTTCCCAGATCGACGGCGGTTCTGCCCGGCCTGGTCCGCCGGTACCCGCTAGGATCGTCGACGTGGACCCCGGAGGAGGCGATGAACGCGCGGATCTCGACGCAGCAAATCCAGCGCGGCCTGACCGTGGCGCTGCTGGTATGTCTCGCGCTGGCCCTCGCGGGGCGGACGACGCGCAGGCGGCTGATCGGCCCCGAGCGCATCGACCCGGCGCTGCTGCAGGAGCCGATCCAGGGGGAGACGGCGCGCGAGGAGTTCTCGCTGTCGTACCGCGGGGAGACCTACGCGGTGCGGCCGGTGGCGAGCTACGAGCTGTGGGGGCTGGTCGTGTCGCACAACGACCCCACCGCGATGTACGACATCTACCACGACCGCAACTCGGTCGACACGCGCGACCTGGGCGTGATCTGGGGCGACAACCTGCGCACCGACGACTACCAGCGGGTGCGCTTCCGCAGCGTGTCGTTCATGCTCCAGTGGCGCTACCCGCGCGGCGTCTCGTTCGACGCGTTCTCGGCGGGCAACAACCACCTGATCACCGACTCCGACGAGGTCCGCCGCCAGATCGCGCGGGTGCGCGTCAACGACCAGATCCACCTGCGCGGGCTGCTGGTGGACTACGCCGCGGCGAGCCACCCGGACCGGTGGCGCACCACCAGCCGGACCCGCAACGACGACGGCGCCAACGCCTGCGAGGTGGTGTTCGTCGAGGAGCTGACGATCCTGCGGCGGGGCCGGGTCGTCGCGCACACCGCGTGGGACGTGGGCAAGTGGGTCGTGGTCGCCCTGCTGCTGGGCAAGGCCGGGCTGCTGCTCGCCACGCTGGGGGGGCCGCGGCCGCGGAAGCTGTTGCGGCGGCCGCCGCCGGCCTGATCCGCCGGCCAGTTCTGGCCGAACCCGGCAACCGCTGGCCGGCCACCCGCTCTCGAGCGGGAGTCCGCCACCCCGGCGTCCTTCGCAGATCCCGTGACCACACCGTTTCTGCCCCGCCGCCGGCGTTTCGGCATCGCAGTTGCATCTTCCGGCCGGTCGAAGGGTGTCGTCATGGTCTTCTCGCCCACCGGCTCCGAGATCGGGTTCCTGACTCTGGTGGTGCTCCTCACGCTCTCCGGATGTCCGCCGGAGTGGGAGGATCCGGGGCCGGTGGGTGATTGGTCCGGCACACCGGACGACATCGCGGGGGACGACGACGACACGACCGGCGACGACGACGCCGGCGACGACGACGCCGGTCCCGGCCCGGTCGACGAGTTCTGGGGCGAGGCCCCCGACCTCGACACCCGCCTGGTGGTGTTCGACAAGATCTGGCTGCAGCTGGCCGACGAGTACGCCGCGTTCGCCGTGCAGGACATGGACTGGGACGCGGTCTACGACGACTACCGCCCGCGCGTCGAGAACGCCGAGAGCTACGGCCGCTTCGTGGCGGTGCTGACCGATCTGATGGGGACCCGGATGCGGGACGGCCACACCTGGCTGTTCAGCGAGCGGGTTTGCTTCGACAGCGACCTGTCCCAGCGGCCGCCGGTGTTCCGCATCGACATGCACAGCAGCACCCTCGGCGCCTGCACCACGCCGATGGTCGACGGCACGCTGCTGGTCTACCGCGCCGCCGACGACAACCCGGCCGGGCTGGAGCCCGGCGACCGGATCGTGGGCTACGACGACGTGCCGTGGCCGATCCTGGTCAGCGGGGTCACCGCGCTGGGGCTGCCCACCTGCGGGCACCACGCCCCGGCGGCCAGCGCCGAGACCTACAACCTGATGGTCTCGGCGGTGTCCAACGCCCACCTGTTCGACCACCTGGACGTGATCCGCCACGGCGAGACCGACGTGGAGTCGATCCCCACCGAGGACCTGCTGGACTACGTGGGCGACCCGGACCAGGGATTCTTCGGCCCGGCCGCCGGGCTGGTCTGCTCCGAGCAGCTCCCGGTGGCCGGCGTCGAGTTCCCGTGGACCGACTTCGCCGACGCCGGCGACCCCGGCGAGGGCAGCGGCCAGACCAGCTGGGGCGTCGTCGAGGGCACCAACATCGGCTACATCTACCTGTACAGCTGGGGCCTGCAGGTGTTCGAGGACTTCCACACCGCGGTCACCGAGCTGTGGAACACCGACGGGCTGATCATCGACCAGCGCTACAACGTCGGCGGCTACGCGGCCTGGGAGGATGGGCTCGCCGAGCTGTTCGACACCGACCACCCCGACGTGATGTACCAGGCCTTCCGCGCCGAGGGCGGCGGCTACACCGACCTGGATCTGGAGCACCCCCAGCCCGGCTACGGGTGGCGCAGCATCGACGCCGACGAGGCGACCTACTACGACCACCCGATCGCCGTCCTGCAGGGCCCCCACGCCGCCTCGGCGGGCGACATCTTCCCCTACTTCATGACCCTGCACCCGCGGGCGCGCCGCTTCGGCCAGCCGACCCACGGCAGCTTCGGCGGCAAGGACGACTACTGGTTCATCGCCCCCGACCCCTACGTCGGGGACTTCTACATGGCCTACACCAACCACACCGACCTGGACCGCGATCTGCTCTACCTGCAGGGCACCGAGCAGTGGCCCGAGCAGGCCGCGCGGCTCGACCCCGACGACGTCGCCGCCGGCGTCGACACCGTGGTCGCCGCCGCGCTGGCGTGGATCGAGGCCGAGAACGCGCCTCGCCAACCGACCCCTCGTACCTGACCGTCCCCGGCATCCTCCATCGATCCGGCCCACCAGCAGCCCGTCGCGCATTGGGCGTTCGAAGCGAACATTCGTCAGGTGCAGCGAGTTTGGTCGTCGAATGAGGGAGCATATCGGGAATATTCGACCGAATCACGGCGGCCAAAGGCGCTGTGCATGAAGGATTTGCAGCCGAATGGCCAATGCGCGACGGGCTGCTAACACGTCCCGGGCGCGGATCGGCCGGGGGCGGTCAGGACTTCTTCCGTCCTCCTCGCCTTGACCAAGTTTGACCAAGTGCTATGATCTGGTCAGGCTTGACCAACTCAACAGGAGGAGCCGTGCCCGAGACGATCTACAACCTCTACGAGGCCAAGACCGGCCTCTCCCGGCTGGTCGACCGCGCGGCGGCGGGCGAGGTGATCGTGATCGCCAAGGCCGGCAAGCCGCTGGCCAAGCTCGTCCCGGTGTCGGCGAACGCCCTGCCCCGGGTCCCGGGCGGCTGGGAGGGTCGCGTGGAGATCGCCGACGACTTCGACGAGCCGCTGCCCGACGAGATCCAGCGAGGCTTCGCGGGGGACAGCCGTTGAGAGCGGCCAAGCTCCTGCTGGACACGCACGTGTTCCTGTGGTGGCGCACCGACGACCCCCACCTCGGGGCCCAGGCCCGCGAGGCGATCGCCCGCGCCGACCTGGTCTACGTCAGCGCCGCGTCGGTGTGGGAGGCCGCGATCAAGGCCTCGCTGGGCAAGCTGCGGCTGCCCGAGTCGATGGCCAAGGGCGTCGCCGACAGCGGCTTCGACCCGCTGCCGATCGGTTTCGACCACGCCGAGCTCGCCGCCGCCCTCCCGCCCCACCACGCCGACCGCTTCGACCGTATGCTCGTGGCCCAGGCCGTCGCCGAGGACCTGCTGCTGGTCAGCCACGACCGCCGCCTCGAGCCCTACGACGCGCCGATCCTGTGGACCTGATCCGGCCGGGGCCCTGGCCGACCGTGCCCAGACGGGGACTTCTCCATCGGGGTCGGTGTGACCAGGTCGCCGCGTGGTAGATTCCCGTCCATGGACGCCTCGCGGTCCCTCTCCGCCCTCGCGCTGCTGCTGGGGTTGCTGCTGCTCCCGGGCTGCCCCGATCATCCGGGCCCCCCCGTGATCGACGACGACGACACCGCGGACGACGACACCGCCGGTGACGACGACAGCGCCGGGGACGACGACACCGCCGGGGACGACGACACCGCCGGGGACGACGACGCCGGGGACGACGACGCAGGGGACGACGACACCTCTGACGACGACAGCGGAGACGACGACAGCGGAGACGACGACACCGGAGACGACGACAGCGGAGACTCCTGCCAGGCCCTCGCCCCGGCCAACGGCGCCACCGCGAACCGCCAGGCGATCGAGGCCTGCCTCGCGGCCGGCGAGGCGGTGCTGACCCCGGGGACGTTCGCCGTCGACCAGGGCTTCGACGTGCCGCCCGGCGCGCGGCTGGCCGGGGCGGGCGTGAACCAGACCGAGCTGGTGCTCCAGGGCCCGGCGGTCAACCACGTGCTCGCGGTGTCCGGAGCCGCCGAGGTCGCCGGGCTGAAGGTCGACGCCGGCGACATGCTGCCGGGCAACGCCAACAGCGCGGTGATCCACGTCACCGGCAGCGACAACCACGTCCACGACTGCTGGCTGGGCAACAGCGCCGGCGTGTCGCAGGGCACCGGGATCACCGGCGTGTACTTCATCAGCGCCGCGGCCCAGGACAACCTGGTCGAGGACTGCGAGATCACCGGCAACTTCTACGGCGTGATCTGGATCGCCGGCTTGCCGGCCGGCAGCGCCAACGTGGTCCGCGACAGCACGATCCACGACAACCGCTGCGACGGGCTCAACTTCCCCGGCTACGGCGAGGCGATCGACAACCAGGTCTACCACCACGGCTGGGACTGCGAGAACGGCCCGATCCCGGGCGCCCACGTCTACGGCCTGTGGAACACCGCCGGCGCGCTGCTGCAGGGCAACACGATGTACCGCAGCTGCGGCCACGGCATCGACCTCGACGGCGTGGCCGACTTCGTCCTCGACGGCAACGTGGTGTACGAGCCGGGCCACCAGTTCGGCGGCCAGTACCCGTACTGCGGCGGCGCCGCCGCCATCGCGCTGATCGACAGCAGCCACTGCACGATCCAGCACAACGTCGCCGAGAACAACGCCAGCCCGCACAACGCCGGCAGCGACCCCAACGGCATCTTCCACGCCGCCGCCGACCCCGCGTTCGCCGACCTGCCCGGCGGCGCCAGCACCACCATCGCGTTCTGGCAGGCCGCCCGCCCCGGCACCCCCGGCGGCTCCCAGAACCACACCATCGACGAGAACGCGTTCCGCTCCGCGTGCACCTACCCGTGCGTCGGGGTCGGCTACTTCAGCTCCCGCGGCACCGGCACCGACGCCGCCCTGCAGTGGTCCGGCCTGACCACCAGCTACTACACGTCCAACGACCCGTACGGCTCCGACTACGGCTCCGTCCGCTGCGGCGCCAACTGGTACGCCGCCAACAGCAAGTGCCCCGAGAACCCCGTGGACCCCGACTGCAACACCGACGACTGGCAGCACGCCTTCGACTGGTCGCGCAACGACGACTGCCGCGACTACTGAGGACCCCGATGCCCGACGCCATCCCGTTCGCCGCGATCCTGGACTCCCTGCTCGACGAGGTCGTGTTCGTCGACACCGGCCACACCATCCGTTACATGAATCAGGCCGCCATCGAGCACTACGACGAGGGCGCGGCCCTGATCGGGACCTCGATCTTCGACTGTCACAACGACCAGTCCAACGTGGTCATCCGCGAGGTGTTCGAGGAGATGCTGGCCGGCGCGACCGAGCGCAAGATCACCGACAACGACAAGATGCGGATCTACATGCGCGCGGTACGCGACGGGGACGGCACGCTGCTGGGGTACTACGAGCGGTACGAGCACGAGGTCCGGGACGCGTCCTGACGAGCAACGAGCTATCATCCCCTGGATGGAGCTGTACGACCCCTGCGTGCTGTGCGGCGAGGACGTCCCCGACCGGCTCGCGGTCCGGCGACCGGGCGGGGACCTGTGCCCGGCGTGCAAGGACGATCTGACCCACGAGCGGCTGGCGGGGCGCGACTTCGCGCTGCAGAAGATGCGCTGGACCGAGGTCGATCCCGGCGGCGGCGCGCCCCGCGCGTACCTGCAGGAGACCATCGCGCTGCCCTACCGGCTGTCGTTCCGGGCCTCGTTCGCCCGCGAGACGCTCGGGCACAAGCTGCGCAAGCTGTGGTTCGAGGAGCTCCAGATCGGCGAGCCGCGGTTCGACGACACGCTGTTCATCGAGACCGAGCACCCCGAGGTGCTGCGCGGGCTGCTGGGGTCCGCGGGGATGCGCTCGGTGATCCTCGACGCCGTCGGCGAGCTGTCCGACCACATCGGGCCGCTGCAGCTCGACGGCAACGTGGTGCGGCTGCGGCGCGAGGTGGCCGGCGCCGGCCCGGGGCTGCCGCTGCTGCGCCACGCGGCGCTGATCGCCCACCACCTGGAGCAGTTCGCGGTGGCAGAGGGGCTGCCCCGCGCCGACGGCGCGATCCGGTTCCCCGATCTGGCTCCGCTGTCCGATCCGGCGGTGGCCGCGCGCTGCCGCGAGCTGGCGTACTGGGCCGACCGACTGGTGGACCCGCGGGCGTTCGAGGGGCTGGCGCTGCTGCGCCGCGTCGAGATCAGGGACCGTCCGCCGGCCTGATCTCCTGCCAGGTCTGGCCGCCACCGATGTCGAGCAGCACGACGAACAGGCGCGCCGTCTGGGGGCCCATCGCGGTGGTGGGGTACCAGCCGAACTCGCGGTACACGTAGCTGTCCGCTTCGGGCTTCAGCCCCGCGGTCCCGCCGAACGAGTCACCGAACTCGACGGCGGGGCACTCGTCCACCGGGAGCGCGTCGGCGGGCTCGCCGCCGAGGGCCGGGCCGCCCGCGCCGCCGGGGGCCGCGTCGGGGACCGGGACGCCCGGACAGCCGTCGGTCCAGTACAGGTCGGCCCAGACGTCGGCGGGGTCCTTGTCGTCGGCGACCTCGACGGCGATCCGCAGCCATTGGTCCTCGGCGACGTCGCCGATGTAGAGCGGGGCGCCGATGCCGGGGAGCTGGCCGTCGGCGGCGGTGAAGACCCGCTCCTCGTCGAAGGTCAGCGAGACGATCACGGGGTTCTCGTTGTAGCCGTCGGGCGGGGTGGGCTCCGCGGCGGAGTCGTCGTCGGCCCCGTCGTCGTCCCCCGCGCTGTCGTCGTCCCCCGCGGTGTCGTCGTCCCCGGCGGTGTCGTCGTCCCCGGCGCTGTCGTCGTCCCCGGCGCTGTCGTCGTCCCCCGCGCTGTCGTCGTCCCCCGCGGTGTCGTCGTCCCCCGCGCTGTCGTCGTCCCCGGCGGTGTCGTCGTCCCCCGCGCTGTCGTCGTCCCCCGCGCTGTCGTCGTCCCCGGCGGTGTCGTCGTCCCCGGCCGTGTCGTCGTCCCCCGCGCTGTCGTCATCCGCCGGCCAGCCGCTCTCCTCCCCCCGCGGGGCCTCGCCGAGGTCCGGCATCAGGAACGACACCAGCTTGACCGCCTCGCGGTGGTCGCCGTCGTGCTCGACCCGGTAGCGGATCGGCAGGATCGCCTGGACGTACTCCACGTCCGCCGCCGGGGCGCCCATGTTGGCCATGTCGATCTCGATCACGGGGCCGTGGGGCGGCGGCGGGATCAGCGCCTCGAGCCACTCGATGCCCTGGGTGTCCTCGGGCAGGTCCAGCGACCACTCGTGGGTCGCGCCGGCCAGCGCGTCGTCGGCCGGATCGACCACCAGCGCCGTGAGCGTGATCACCGGCGGCGGCCACTCGTCGAGCATCGCCGTGGCGGGGTCGGCCTGGACCGCGACGATGCGCAGGTCGTCGATCAGGTTGGGGGTCGGCAGCTCGGGGAAGCACGACAGCCCGAGGACCACCAGGGGGAGAACGAGCAGGGTGCGTCGGAGCCGCATCAGAACTCGATCCTAAGCGCCAGGTTGATCGCCGGGAAGGACATGAAGCTCGCCGACTCCCGGTAGTCGAACGAGTACAGGACGAAGTCCGAGCTCTTCGCCATCGTGATGTTCTGCAGGTCGACGTAGAAGTCGACGATGTGGTTGTTCTTGCGCCAGCGCTTGTCGATGCGCAGGTCGAGCTGCACGAACGGCAGCCCGCGCTCGCTGTACAGCTCGCCGTACTCGGGGAGGTACCAGCCGATGTCGGGGTAGAACGTGGCGTCCTCCACCGGGGTCATCGGGGCGCCGCTCTGCAGCTGGAAGCGGGCGCCGAGGATCACCTCCCTGGGGAAGGTCAGCTGCATCAGCACCGTCAGCTGGTGGCGGCGGTCGTACTGGAACCAGTGCCAGTCCTCGTCGGGGAAGTCCTTGCGCTCGGCCCAGCACAGCCCGTAGCCGACCCAGCCCGAGAACCGCAGCTTGCGCGCGAAGTCGAAGCGGGCGAAGACCTCGGCGCCGTAGATCCGTCCGATGCCGTCGTTGCTCAGGCCGTGGGTCGGGTCGTCCTCGGTGTCGATCAGGTCCTCGAACCCGCCGAGGTCGCCCCAGCCGCCGTAGTCCGACGACGAGACGCTGCTGACCACCTGGTGGTCGAGCCACTTGACGTAGCCCTGCACGTCCAGGTCCAGCCACGGCCCCGGGGCGACGGCGGCGCCGAGGTTGAGGTGCCACGCGCCCTCGGAGCGGAGGTCGGGGTTGCCGGTGGTGTCGCTGAGCTCCTCGTACGACGGCGACTGCACGTAGCGCCCGCCGGCGAGGCTGATCCGCACCCGCTCGTGGGGCTGCACGCCGATACGGCCGCGCACCTGGGGGATCGCCGCGCCGAGCTTGCCGAAGTAGTCGACCCGGAACTCGGGGACGATCGTCAGCGGCTCCACCGGCTGGATCGGCACGCTGACGTAGCCGCCGAGCCAGGTGCGCTTCTCGTCGACGCGACCGATCAGGTTCTCCTGGCCGGCCTCGCCGCCGTACCCCCCCTCGGACTCGCGGCTCTGCTGCGGCACGTTGCGGTACTGCTTGAGCTTGTCGACCTCGAGGATCCCGCCGGCGTCGAGGGACAGCCACGGGGTGAGCGGCAGGTGCAGGTCGTCCTTGAGGTGGAACGTGGTGTGGCGGTCGGTACTGGCGAAGAAGTCGGCGAACGTGAAGTCGTAGGACCAGAACGTCAGCGCCGGGTGCAGGCGGTTGGTGAAGCCGGACTTCGTCTCGGTGTCGATCTTGAGGAAGATCCGATGCAGGTCGGTCCGCATCGTGAACTCCAGCTGCTCCTGGAGCTGGTCCTCCTCCTCGTCGTCGTCCTCGAACAGCAGCTTCATGCCGTCCATCGTGCCGAGGTAGCCGATCTGCCACGTCATCCACGGGGTGATGTCGGTCTCGAGGATCACCTGCTGGTCCTGGAAGTACGGCGCCGTGACGAAGTCCAGCGGCAGGTCCCTGGGCAGGATCAGCTTCATCAGGATGTCGTAGTACGAGCGGCGGATCCCCACGTGGAACCGCGACTTGGGGCGGATCGGGCCCTCGATGTTGAACGAGAACAGCCCGATCCCCGGGTCGAAGATCCCGCCGATGCGGTCCCTGCGCGGCGAGCGCAGGTCGAGGCCGACCACCCCGCCGGTGAGGTCGCCGTACGACGCCTCGACGGCCGCGGGCTTGAGGAACGCCCGGTCGATGATCGAGTCGCCGGTGATCGAGAACGTCGACATCGTGTGGAAGATGATCGGCGTGGGCAGGCCGTCGAGGTACATCACCGAGTCCTCGCCGGCGGCGCCGCGCAGCACCGGGGTCTGGACCATCTCCGAGGCGGTGTACGACGGCGGCGTGTGCACCACGCCGGGCAGCGACTGCACGGCGGCCATCGGGTCGCGGCCGGCGCCGGGGATCGTCTTGAGCTCCTCGCCGGAGAGGATCCGCTCGGGGGTGTCGCTCTCCTTGCGCGCGATGACCACCGTCTGCTGCACCGCGTTGGGGCGGATGCGGTAGATCACGTCGCGGACCGTGCCCTCGGGCAGCACCTCGACGTACTTCTCGACGCGGAACCCGGCGAAGCCGCAGGCGGCGACGTAGAGGCCGGGGGGGATGTCGCTGATCGCGAAGTGGCCCTCGGCGTCGGTGTAGGCGGTGAGCAGGGGCTCCTCGGCGAGGGTGAAGTCCTCGATCTCGACGTCGTCGGGGTCGAGCTCGAGCTCGAGATCGAGCTCGTCCCCGATCTCGTCCTCGCCCTCGTCCTCGTCCTCGTCCGGCGTGTACTCCGCGGCGTAGAGCGAGACCTCCACCGACTCCAGCGGCTTCATGCTGCCACGCTCCTCGACGCGGCCGCGCAGCTCGGCGGGGAGCACCGCGGGGGGCGGGGGCTCGGGGGCGAGGAACACGATCGGGTACTCGATCGTCACCTCCACCGCCTCGCCGTCGAGGGTGGCGGGCAGGAAGGTCATCAGCGCGGCGGCGCGCAGGGCCGCGGCGTCCACCGCCTCGACCCCGCTGCTGGCGCTGATCTCCGAGGCGGTGACGAGGCCCTCGGCGGAGATCACGATGCGCACGATCGCCTGCACCGGGTCGGCGCCGGGCTCCAGCAGGTCGGGGGGCAACGGGACGACGATGTCGTGCCGCGGGATCGGGTAGGTCAGGTCGCCGGGGTCCTCGGCCGGCGGCTCGGCGGGGGTGGGCTCGGCCGCGTCCTCCGCCGCGGGCTGCGCCCCCACGGCCCCCACCACGCCCACGGCGAGCAGCATCCCAATCCACAACAGCGTGGCGCGGCGACGGATCTGCACAGACCGACAGGGTACCACCGAGCGGGTGTGGGAAGAGGGGAAGAGGGGTCGGAAGAGGGGTCAGGCACTTACAATTACATTTTCTGGCGACCGCCAGA
>CAZOYV010000055.1:0-34095 GCA_964584075.1 uncultured Rickettsiales bacterium
CGAACGTAGCCATATTTCCTCGAGGCTGAGCCAACCAGATATCCATGCTTCCGGAATCGGGAAGTCCACGGTGCCGTGGACGTCGACGGGTCAGGGGTCGCTGTCGTCGTCGCCGCTGTCGTCGTCCGCCGCGTCGTCGTCGCCGCTGTCGTCGTCCGCCACCGGGTCCTCGGGGCACCCCGCGCGCAGGGCGCCGATCCCCAGCACCGCGATGATCGCCGTGGTCCGCATCTCGTCCCCTCCCGCCATCCCGCGGGGGCCAGCTCGGTGGTCCGCACCACCGCGGTGGGCCGAGCGGCGAGTTGCGCCGCCCCGCCATCGGTCGTACGGTCCTTCCCGGCGCCGCCGCAGGGCGCGGGGGTGGAGCCGCATGACCACCGGAGACATCGTCGGCCTCGTCGCGTCGTACCTCTACGCGTTCGGGCTGCTGTTCGCCGTCGAGGGGCTGGGCAAGCGGCTGGGCTGGCCGCAGTTCGTGACCCGCAAGCTGACCCACATCGGCGCCGGGATGTGGCTGTGGGGCCTGCTGGCGCTGTTCTCCCACTGGACCTGGGGGCTGATCCCGTTCGGGACCTTCGTCGTGCTCAACTACGTGTTCTACCGGCGGCAGTCGTTCGCGGCCACCGACGGCGAGCACACCACCCCAGGGACCGTCTACTTCGCGCTGTCGATCACGATCTTGCTGGCCGGCCTGTGGCGCACCGGGGGCGGCACCGACCGGGTCGCGCTGGCCGCCGCGGCGGTGATGGCGATGACGTGGGGCGACGCCCTGGCCAGCCTGATCGGGCAGCGCTGGGGCCGACACCGCTACACCGTGCTGGGCCACACCCGCTCGTGGGAGGGCTCGGCGGCGATGGCCGCCGCGACGTTCGCCGTGGTGGGGGCCACGCTGCTGCTCGTCCCCGGCTCGCCGCTGTCGCCCCACGGCGCGGCGTGGACGCTGCCCTGGGTGCTGGCCGGCGCGGCGACGGCGACCGCGATCGCCACCGCCGCCGAGGCGGTGTCCCCGGCCGGGACCGACAACCTCAGCGTCCCGCTGCTGACCGGGCTGGCGCTGCTCGGCGTCGAGCAGCTCGCCACCCTGGGCGGGTGATCCGCCGGTGCCGTCCCTCGCCACGCTGCTGATCGGCCTCGGCCTCAGCACCGCCATCGCCGGCGCGGCCTACGCCCGCCGCTCGCTGGCGCCCTCGGGGGTCGCCGGCGCGGTGCTCGTCGGCACCGCGATCTTCGCCTTCGGCGGATGGGCCTGGTGGGCGCTGCTGATCGCGTTCTTCGTGCTCTCCAGCGCGCTGTCGCACTTCCGCGCGGACGCCAAGCGCGAGGTGGCCCGGGACTTCGACAAGGGCGGGCGGCGCGACCTGGGCCAGACGCTGGCCAACGGCGGCGTCGGGACCGCGCTGGCCGTGGCCGCCGGCCTGCTCGACGCCCCCGTGCTGCTGGCCGCGTTCGTCGGCGCGATGGCCACGGTCAACGCCGACACCTGGGCCACCGAGCTGGGCGTGCTCAGCCGCCGGCCGCCGCGCCTGATCACCACGTGGCAGGTCGTCCGCCCGGGCACCTCCGGCGGCGTCTCGGCGTTCGGCACCGCGGCGACCCTCGCCGGCGGCCTGCTGATCGGCCTGCTCGCCGCGGGGTTCCTGGCGGTGGACGCGGCCGGCGGCGGGGGGACGCTGGCCGACCTCGGCGTCCCCGCCGCGCGCGCGCTGCCGGTGCTGATCGCCGCCGGCGCCCTCGGCGGCCTGGTGGGCTCGCTGGGCGACAGCCTGCTCGGCGCCACCGTCCAGGTGATCTTCTACTCGGAGCGCCGCGGCAAGGAGACCGAGAAGCGCGTAGACCCGGACGGCACCCCCAACCGCACCCTGCGCGGCTGGCGCTGGATGAACAACGACGCCGTCAACGGGATCAGCTCGGGGATCGGCGCCGCCGCCGCAGCGGGGGTCTGGCTGCTGCTCCACTGACGGCGTCTCGACCCCGGCATCGAATCGAGGCATGGGGTGTTGGATCGATCCAACGCACCATGCCGAGCAGGGAGGGAGGACCGGATGGAGCTGTTCGAACGAGGGTACCGCAAGCGCAGGTGGAGCACTCGGATCGCCGGGTTGCTGATGCTGGTCCTCTGCCCCGTCGCCATCGTCTGGGGCCTGTCGGACCACACCGACTACCAGATGGCGCGCATGGCCTCGGTGGGCTTCCTCGGGGTGCCGGTCTCCATCGCCGTGCTGGCCGCGTCGTTCTGGCCCGCGCGGGGGCTCGCCGCCCTGCGCACGCCCGAGGCGATCGTCTGGTACTACGGCAAGGGGAAGGGGCAGTACATCCACACGATCATGCTGGGCCTGCAGTCCGGCAGGCTCGTCTCGCTCCCGCTGGCCCACCACCGCGATGCCGGCGAGGCGATGACGACCCTCGGCGTGATGGCACCCACGGCGACGTGCGGGTACAGCGAGGAGCGTCGCCAGGCGTTCCGGCGCGATCCGCAATCTCTGCGAGTCCTGACGAGAGCCCACGCCGCGGGCGGCTGAGCCCCCACTCCCGTTCTCCACCCGGTTCCGTATTCCGCCCTCGCGCGGCGGTAGGATCTTCCGTAGACAGGGAGACCTCGATCGGAGGACTGGGAGATGGCCACGACCGCGATGGGCTGGCTCCGGGCCGCGCTGCTGTGCACCGCACTATTGGCCGGGTGCGACGACGGCATGCCCGTCCCGGGCGACGACGACGACGACCAGGCCGACGACGACGACCAGGCCGACGACGACACGGCCGTCGGGGACGACGACACCGGCGGGGCCTGCGGCGATCCGCTGGACCCCGAGCCCGGGACGCCCGACGGCAGCTGCACCTCCACCGAGCCCTACGAGCAGTTCGACCCGCAGATGGACCTGATCTGGCAGTGGACGACCCCCACCGTGGAGGCCGACTCCGTCCAGGTGATGATGTCGCCGATCGTGATCGACCTCGACGACGACGACGCCGACGGGCACTACGGCTCCGGGGACGTGCCCGACGTGGTGTTCCTCACCGGCGCCGACGACGTGTGGCTCACCGAGGGTGTGATGCGGGCGGTCCGCGGCGACGACGGCGCCGAGCTGTGGACCTACACCGGCCACGGCTTCGCCACGGCCCAGGGCATCGCCGCGGGGGAGCTCGAGCCCGCCTCCCCCGGGCCGGAGATCGTGGCGATCGCCGACACCGGGGACTTCGTCTGCCTCGCCGCGGACGGCACGCTGCTGTGGACGATGGCCAACCCCGACGCCGCGACCTTCGGCAGCTACGTGGGCACCTTCGCCCTGCACGACATGGACCACGACGGCGTCCCCGAGATCATCTGGGGCCGCGTGATCTTCGGCCCCGGGGGCGTGCTCCACGGGGTCGGGGAGTACGGCTGGGGGCGCTCGCGGCCGAGCATGCCGATCACCTACGCCGTCGACCTCGACGGCGACGGCGAGCTCGAGGTGGTGACGGGCAACGCCGCCTACCGCAAGGACGGCTCGGCGGTGTGGACCAACGATCAGGAGGACGGCACCACCGCGGTGGGGGACTTCGACCTCGACGGCGACCCCGAGGTGGTGGTCTCGGCGTACGGCACGATCCGGCTGCAGGACCACCAGGGCAACGTGCTGTGGGGCCCCCACCCGACGCTGGGCAACACCGACTGGGCCGCCCCGCCGACGGTGGCCGACTTCGACGGGGACGGCAGCCCCGAGATCGGCATGGCGGACAAGAACTTCTACCAGGTCTACGACGGCGACGGCACGCTGCTGTGGTCCCGCGCCACCACCGAGACGTCGTCGGGGACCACCGGCTCGTCGGTGTTCGACTTCAACGGCGACGGCACCGCCGAGGTGGTCTACGCCGACGAGGAGTCGTTCTTCATCTTCGAGGGCCCCACCGGCGACATCCTGTTCGAGGAGCCGCAGCACGCCAGCGGCACGGTCATCGAGTACCCGCTGGTGGTCGACGTCGACGGCGACGAGGCCGCCGACATCGTGCTGCCGTCCAACGACTTCAAGTGGCCCGGCTGGAACGCCGTGACCGCCTTCACCGGGACCAACGAGTCCGGCTGGTGGGCCACGCGCCAGATCTGGAACCAGCACGCCTACTTCGTCACCAACGTCGGGGACGACGGCACGATCCCGACCTACCAGCAGGACCCCTGGGAGGTGCACAACAGCTTCCGCCAGGCCCGCCCCGCCACCGGCTGGGGCGGCTACCCGACCCCCGACGTGATCCCGGTGCTGGTCGAGGTCTGCGACGAGGGCTGCCCCGACGAGCGCACCGTGGTGGCGCGCGTGCGCAACCGCGGCGCGGAGAACACCTCGGGCGGGGTCCCGGTCACGCTGTGGGACGACAGCGGGACGACCCTGCTGGCCACCGCGTACACGGCGGGCCCCGTCACCGCCGGCTGGACGTCCGAGTCCTTCGAGCTGACCTTCGATCCCGCCGACGCCGGCGGCGGCGACCTGCTGCTCCGCGCCGACTGGCTGTCCACCGGCGCGGGCCTGATCCACGAGTGCGACGAGGACAACAACGAGCTGGTGATCGAGGGGGCGGGCTGCCCCTGACCTGCCCCGCGGCGCGCCGCTTCGTTCTCCACTGCGGTCATTCCACGCGCCCCGCCGCCCGTACCATGGTCGGCGATGAGGACGACTCGCCATCTGCCGCTGCTCGCGCTGCTGGTGTCCACCGTGCCGGGCTCCGGCGCCCACGCCGACGAGGAGGAGCTCGAGGCGATCCGCGCCGCCATCGAGGCCGCGGGGGCGGAGTGGCAGGCCGGGCACACCGGGGTCTCGGGGCTGTCGCCGGAAGAGCGGCGGGCGCTGGTCGGGGCGGTGCCCCTCGGCCCACCCCAGGGCGCCACCCTGGAGCGCCACGACGGCCACCGCCTGCCCGCGAGCTTCGACTGGCGCGACCACGGCGGCGAGAACTGGATGACGCCGATCCGCACCCAGGACGTGTGCGGCGCGTGCTGGGCCTTCGCCGCCGTGGCGCTGATGGAGGCGACCCACAACATCACCGCGGGGGTCGCCGACTGGGACCCCGACCTCTCCGAGCAGATCCTGGTGTCGTGCAGCGGCGGCGGCTGCGGCGGGTGGTACCTCGAGGACACGGTCGACTTCCTCGAACAGGACGGCACCCAGACCGAGTCGTGCATGCCGTACCAGGCCAGCGACGGCGTTTCCTGTAACAGCGCCTGCGGGGCCTACTCGTCCCAGCCCTGGCGCATCGACGGCTGGACCCACATCGGGCAGGACACGGCCTCGATCAAGGCCGCGATCCAGGTGGCGCCGATCGCCGTGTACATGACCGCCTACGAGGACTTCGTCTCCTACACGGGCGGGGTCTACGAGCACGTCTGGGGCGGCAACCTCGGCGGGCACATCGTCGTGCTGACCGGCTGGGACAACGCCGATCAGTGCTGGATCGGCAAGAACTCGTGGGGGGACTGGTGGGGCGAGGACACCGACAACGCCACCGGCGAGGCCGGGTGGTTCCGCATTCGCTGGGGGGACTCGGACATCGGGACCCTCACCCCGCCCGTCCGCGTCTCGGTGCCCGGCTGCTCGTGCAACGACAACGACGGCGACGGGTACCAGTCCCAGGGCTGCAACGACCCGCTGTGCCCCCTGGCCCTCGACTGCGACAACGGGGACGCCTCGATCCACCCCGGCGCCGCCGAGCAGTGCGACGGCGAGGACAACGACTGCGACGGCGTCGTCCCGGCGGACGAGGCCGACGCCGACGGCGACGGCTGGATGGTCTGCGAGGGCGACTGCGACGACGGCCACGCGTCGGACCACCCCGGGGCCGCCGAGGCCTGCGACGGCCACGACAACGACTGCGACGGGACCGTCCCCGACGACGAGATCGACCACGACGGAGACGGCATCGTCGCCTGCGACGGGGACTGTGACCCCCACGACGGGGACGTCCACCCCGGCGCCACCGAGGTGTGCGGGAACGGGGTGGACGAGGACTGCGACGGGACCGTCGACGATCCCGACGTCTGCGGCGGCGGCGACGACGACGATGGCGACGACGACACCGCGGACGACGACACCGCCGACGACGACGACGACACCGCCGACGACGATGACGACACCGCCGACGACGACACCACCGACAGCGGCTGGTCCGGCACGACGGACGACGTCGACATCGGCCCCGCCGACGACGACGCGGGCTGGTCCGGCACGACGGACGACGTCGACGTCGGCCCCGCCGACGACGACGCGGGCTGGTCCGGCACGACGGACGACGTCGACGTCGGCCCCGCCGGCGACGACGCGGGCTGGTCCGGCACGGCGGACGACGATCTCGATCCGGGTCCCGCCGACGACGACAGCGGCGACCCCGGCCCGACGGAAGACGACACCGGCACCGGGGCCGCGGACGACGACGACCAGCAGGACGGGGACGGGGCGCGTCCACCGGGCGCGGCGATGCTGCCCGGAGAGGGGGGCTGCGAGTGCTCGTCCGGGGCCAGCCCGGGACCGGGCTGGATCGGCCTGCTCGGCCTGTGGTGGCTCCTCCGACCGCGTCGCCGCTGCCGGGAACCGTGAGGCTCAGCGCCCGCGCTTGCCCTTGCCCTTGGGCCGGGCCACGGGCGTGGCGCCGCGGCCGCCGCTGGAGTGGCCCTCCTTGTAGGTCTGCCCGCCGCCACCCGAGGTCGGCGGGGCGTCCTGCTCGTCGACCTCGCGGGACACCGCCTCGCCGGGGGTGATCGTCTTGGTCACCTCCCAGAACGCCACCGTCACGGCGTGGGTCTGGACGTGCAGCTCGTCCATGTACTCGACCTCGTACAGCAGGCCGCTGTCGAGCACCTTGGTCACCCGCGCGTGGTAGAACTTGTCGTCGTTCCACACCGCGAACAGCTCCTCGTGCAGCTTGTGGCGCTTGCGCAGGTCGATGGGCACCACCGCGGCGCTGGAGACCTCCTCGACGGTGCCGCTGCCGGTCAGGACCCACACCGTGGTGGGGCTGACCGCGGCGACCGTGCCGAGGTACATCGCGCCGCCCCGGTCCTGGGGGTAGGCCACCATCGCCATCGGCTCGAGCCCGTACGGCGCCTCGATCACGTTCTTGCCGATCGTCATCTCCAGCGTGGTCGCCTCCTCGACCCACACCGTGGCGCAGCTCACCTTGTCGTCGAGCACGCGGGTGACGCGGCACGGGCGGCCGCTGGCGTAGACGTCGCCGAACAGGATGTCGTCGCGGGTCACGCGGAGGTTCTCGGGGATCTCGACGATCACCGACCCGGGCGTGCCCTCCACCGGCTCGAGGAACGAGGCGTCGAACGTGGCGCGCTGGCCCCGGATCGACGTGACCTCCCCCGGCTTCCAGGTCAGCACGTCCCACGACGTGCCCTGGGGCACCACGGCGAAGGCGTTGTCGCCCACGTCGGCCTCGACGTCCCGCTCGGGGATGCCCCACGTCGGCCCGGCCTGGGCCCCGCTCGCGCCGCCACCGGTGGCCTCCGTGGACCCCTCCGCGGTGGTCGCCCCGCCCCCGGCGGCGCCGCCCGACAGCCCCCCGAGCTGCTCCTGGAGATCCCCGCAGCACGCCAGGACCCACAGCGTCCCGGCGACGATCGTCAGCACGCGACCCGATCGCGACAGCATCGTCCCCTCCTCCCCGAGCTCGGCCCGGGCCGCCATCGTAGCGCACCCACCGGCCGCCGGGGGGCGCGCCGGCCCAGCCGGATGGAACAGATCCGCCCGTCGGGGTATACCCAGGTGCCAGCTGGGAACGAGGGATGCCCGACGCCGCCGCACTGATCGTCGCGCCGACCTACGACGAGCGCGACAACCTGCCGCGCCTCGTGGCCGCGATCCACGCCGCGGTGCCGGACGCGCACGTGCTGGTCGTCGACGACGCCTCGCCGGACGGCACCGGCGCGCTGGCCGACGAGCTGGCCGCGGCGGACGACCGCGTCCACGTGATGCACCGCGCGGGCAAGCTCGGCCTCGGGACGGCCTACCTGGACGGCTTCCGCTGGGGGCTCCAGCGGGGCTTCGCGCTGCTGTGCCAGATGGACGCCGACGGGAGCCACCAGCCGCGCCACCTGCCCGCGATGCTGGCCGCGGCCGAGCACGCCGACGTGGTGCTCGGCTCCCGCTACGTCCCCGGCGGCGGGACCCGCGACTGGCCCCGCCGGCGGCGGTGGACCAGCCGCGGCGGCAACTGGTACGCGCGGACCGTGCTGGGCTTGCCCTACCGGGACCTCACCGGCGGCTACAAGTGCTTCCGCCGCGAGGTGCTCGCCGCGCTGGACCTGGGTGCCGTGCGCTCGGTGGGCTACGCGTTCCAGATCGAGCTGACGTGGCTGGCCGCACGGGCGGGGTTCCGCATCTGCGAGGTGCCGATCGTGTTCCCCGACCGCGCCGCCGGCCGCTCCAAGATGAGCCTCGGGATCGCCGCCGAGGCGATGCGCAACGTGCTGGCGCTGCGACTCCGCGGGGGGCGATGAGTCCCCGCACCGCGCGCACCGTCTCGATCGCCCTGGCCGTGGTCGCCGTGGTCGCCGTGGGCGTGCTGCGCTTCACCCACCTGGACCGCAACCTGGTGTGGCACGACGAGGTCTACACCAAGATCTTCACCTCCGGGTACGCCAGCGAGGACTGGAACGAGGGGCTCTACACCGGCGCGGTGTTCCCCGTCGAGGAGGTGCGCCGGTTCCAGCAGCCGGCCCCCGACCGGAACGTCGCCGACACGGTCCGCAGCCTGGCCCGCGACGAGCCGCAGCACCCGCCGCTGTACTACCTGCTGGCCCGCGTGTGGACCGGTGTGTTCGGCGCCGGCTACGCCTCGCTGCGCGCCCTGTCCGGCGTGCTCGGCCTGCTGGCCTGGCCGGCGATGTTCTGGCTCGCGCTGGAGCTGTTCGGATCGCGGCGCGTGGCGTGGACCGCGGTGGTCCTGCTGGCGGTCTCGCCGTTCTTCGTGCTCTACGCCCAGGAGGCCCGTGAGTACACGCTGTGGGGGGGGTGGACGCTGTGGTCCTGCGCCGCCCTGCTGTGGGCGATCCGGATCACCGAGCAGCGCGCCCCGCCGGCCCGCCTGGCCGCCGCCTGGGGGCTGTTCGCGGCGTGCACCGTGGCCGGGCTGTACACCTCGTTCTCCACCTCGGCGGTGATCCTCGCGCAGCTGGCGTACCTGGCCTTCCGCGTGCGGCTGAGGCCCACCCGCGTCGCCGGCTGGTCGCTGGCCGCGATGGCGCTCGCCGCGCTGCTGTTCCTGCCGTGGGCCTGGACCCTGCTGGGCCACTTCGAGGCGTTCCAGGCGTCGATGCGGTGGTCCTCGCTGATCGTCGTGCCCCGCGGCGAGCTGCTGGCCACGCTGGCGCTGAACCTCAGCCGCGCGGTGGTGGATGTCTCGTTCGGCTACGACCACGCCGGCGCCGTCGTGGCGGTGGCGGCCGCCGTCGGGCTGTCGGGGTGGGCGCTGGCCGACGTGGCCCGCCACGCCTCGCGCGAGCGCGCCGCCCTGCCGCTGCTGCTGGTCGCGGTGCCGATCGCGATGCTGCTCGGCCCCGACCTGCTGTTCGGCGGGATCCGCTCGGTCTCGGCCCGCTACCTGACGCCGACGCTGCTGGCGCTGCTGCCGTGCCTGGCGTTCCTCGCGGCCCGCCCCCGCGACCCCGACCGCGCCTGGCCGTGGGCCGCCGGCGCGCTGGTCGCGGTGGGCCTGCTCAGCTGCGTGCACAACGCCCGCCAGGACGTGGTCTGGACCAAGGGCATCAGCGCCCACCTGCCCGAGGTGGCCGCCGAGATCAACGGGTCCGAGGCCCCGCTGGTGGTGGGCAACCGCGAGCGGCACCACCCGGGCAACCTGCTGGCGCTGAGCAACCTGCTGCGCGACGACGCCTCGATGCAGTTCCTCCCCGTGGAGCAGTGGGACTCCTACACCCTGCCCCGCGATCGCTTCGACGCGATCTACCTGTACAGCCCCACCGATCCGTGGCGCCGCGAGCTCGAGGACCGCGAGGGGATCACCACCACGCTGCTGTTCCGCGACCTGTACATGGAGCTGTGGCGCGTCGAGTGGGGCGGCGCGCCCCGAGTCACGACCCCGGCTGGATCCAGGCGGCGTCGTCCCGCCAGTCGCCCGGGCCACGGCCGTCCCCCAGCAGCGCCCCCACCGAGCGCGGCAGCGCGGGGTAGGGCGACGGCGTCCAGCTCGAGATCGCCACCGACCGCAGCTCGGCGGTGGTGGGCAGCGCTCCGGCGTCGAACGGCCCCGCCAGCTCCGCGCTGCAGATCGGCCAGACGTTGACGTGGAACCGCATCGGCAGGTGCGGCACCGGGGTCGGCCGCCCCGCCGGGCGGCGGTGGATCAGGCGGCCGTCGGCGAACCAGCGGATCTCCTCGGGCTCCCACTCGATGGCGTAGGTGTGCAGCCCTTCGGCGGCGTCGAAGCCCAGGTCGACCAGCACCGGCGTGCCCTTCAGCCCGTAGTTGTACAGGTCCCCCTCCTCGCCGGGGTTGTAGAACACGTTGATCAGCATCTTGGTCGTGTCGCGGCCGAGGAACTCGGCGTCGATCTCCTGCCACGGATCGAAGCGGTACAGGAAGAACGCCGTGAGCACGCCCGACCCCCGGGCCGCCTGCAGCGTGGTCTCGAACCGCCCGTAGAGGAACTGCGCGGCGGGGTCGGTCTTGGTCGCGATCGAGCCCGCCGCGTAGTCCCGCTCGGCGGTCTCCCGCTCCTCCAGCAGCAGCGTCAGCCCGCCGCCGGGCCGGGGCCGCACGTTGTCCGGCTGGAACTGGGCCTCGTTGCAGAAGAACGTGTCGTCGAGCACGTCCCAGTACGCCGGGTCGACCTCGGTCAGCGGATCGTCGCGGACCACCTCGAACGAGCCGCCGCGCCGGGTCCACGCGCCGCTCTGCCCGGCGTGCTCGGGCCCGCAGTAGCCCTCCAGCTCGGCGGCCGGCACGATCCACGGCTCGCCGTCGTGGGGCAGCGCCTCGCAGGCCACGTCGTCCACCTGCAGCCAGCCGCCGGGCACGTACAGCACGCCGCCGCAGAGCAGCCCCGCCAGCGCCGCCCCGGGGACCAGCCGGCGCGGCCGCAGCAGCCCCACCAGGCCCCGCCCCAGCGTCCGCGGCGCCCCGGCCAGCAGCGCCGCCAGCCGCCAGCTCTGGCCGATGCTCTCGGTGGGCTGCAGACCGGCGTCGGCGACCGCGTCGTCGGGCGGCAGCGCGGCGCGGGCCACGGTCTTCCACTGCTGCCGTCCCGACAGGTAGTCCGCCGTGCCGATCAGCACCGCGGTGATGTCCAGGTAGAACGCCACCGGGTAGCTCAGCGTGACGCCCAGCAGCGTGCCCAGCCCCAGCTGCCGCTGGCCCGCCAGCCCCACCAGCAGCACCACCAGCGGCGCCACCAGCCCGGCCAGCCCCACCGCCTGCAGCCAGCCGGGCAGCGGCAGCGCGACCCGCGCCCCATCCCCCAGCAGGGCGGCCAGCGCCAGGTTCATCACGATCACCACCGCCGGGAAGAACCACCCTGCGGTGACCAGCACCTCGCTGATCCGCGTCCCCCACCCCGCCGAGCGCTGCGAGCGGGCGATCAGCCCGCCGATCAGCCCGCTGGCCAGCACCGCCGCCGCCGCCGCCACCGGGGTCAGCTCGGCCGCGAAGATCAGCCCGATCACGAGGTGCAGCGTGAACACCACCGTGCACACCAGGTAGTGCACGCCGTGGAACAGGAACTGCAGCTTGTGGACCCATCCGATCCGGGCGGCGAGAACGCCGCCGAGGTGGCGCACGAACGCGTCGGTGTGGCCGTTGGCCCAGCGCCGGCGGCGGGCCAGGAAGCTGTACAGGTCCGGCGAGACCTCCTCGTCGCTGCCGCTGAGGGGGTTGTAGGCGATCGGCACGCCGGCGCGCAGCAGGTCGTAGCTCAGGTCCACGTCCTCGGTGATGCACGCCCGCAGCGGGTGGGCCTGCAGCAGCGCGGTCTCCATCACCGTGGTGGTGCCGGTGAAGAACACCGTCAGCCCCAGCCGCGTGAACACCGCGTTGAACAGCTCGCAGCCGACGTGCTGGTGCAGCGAGTCCCACAGCGGGAAGAACCCGCGGGCCGACAGCGGGTGGCGCCGCCCCTGGATGATCCGCGCGCCCCGCTCGCGCAGCAGGCACAGCGAGGTGCGCAGCCAGTCCGGGTGGGCCTGGTGGTCGGCGTCGAGGATCGCGACGAACGGCGTGTCGACCTCCGCCGCGACCGCGTTGACCTTCTCTCGCTTGCCGGCCTCGCCGCGGTAGGCCACCGACACCGCGCGGTCGCCCTCGCGGAGCAGCTCCACCGTCGCGGGGGCCTCCACGGCCAGGTCCGCGTCGGGGAACGCCGCGGCCAGCAACGGCACGCTGCTGTCGTGCCGATCCTCGACGATCAGCACGATCTCGACCCGCCCGCGGTGGTCCTGGTCGCGCAGCGAGCGGATCGCGCGCAGCGCGCCGGCCCCCTCGTCGCGCGCCGGCACCAGCACCGTCACCGCGTCGTCGGGGTACTCGGGGACCTCGCGGGGCCGCGGCCGGGCCGCCACGAACACCAGCGCGCAGGCGTAGTGCCCCAGCGCGTACGCCGTCAGGGCGATGGTCAGTGCGGCGCAGATCCCGATCAGCGTGGTCATCGACGTGCGGGGGGACGGGGTTTCAGTCGCAGCCGGGGAACGATCCGACGAACTGGACCTTGTAGTCGGGGAACGAGTCGACCATCTGCACCTTGTAGTCGGGGAACGAGCCCACCAGCTGCCACTTGCCCGGCGCGTCGGGGAACGAGCCCACCAGCTGCACCCGGATGTCGGGGAACGAGCTGACCGACTGGACCTTCACGTCGGGGAAGCTGTCGACGTACTGGATCCGGCCGTACAGCTCGCACTTGCCCGGCTTGTCGTCGGCGTAGGCCTCCTCGCAGGCCTGCAGGTCCAGCGCGAACTGGGCCTTCTTGTCCACGGTCGGCGGCTCGTACCGCACCGCGGGCTTGACGAAGAAGCACCCGGCGAACAGCACCGCGGCCAGGGCGATCTTGATCCCGTCGTGCATGGAGGCCTCCCTCGCGGGCACGATAGCACGCGGAGCTCGCGTTCTATTCCCGGCGGGCCCGCTCGCGCAGGTCCAGCGCCAGCCCCAGCCCCAGCACCCCCAGGCCCACCACCACGATCGCCGTGGCCCACCACGGGGCGTCGAACCACTCGCGGTTGCTGGCGATCAGCACCAGCGCGACGCCGGCGTTGGCCAGCCCGGCGAGGTAGAACGTCAGCCGCTGGCGGTGGTAGGCGAGCACCGCCACGGCCAGCGACAGCACCAGGAATGCCCAGTCGTACAGCGGCAGGTAGGCCCCGGTGCTCACCAGGTAGCCGATCGGCTCCAGCACGGCGAACGGGGTCAGCGTGAACAGCAGCCACGCCGCCGGCCGCATCGCCGCCGTACCGTGGCGCTCCACCAGGGTCCCCACGCCGTACAGCAGCGCGCCGTTGACCGTCATCACGCTCAGCGTGTCCAGCAGCGTCGGGTCGGGGACCTCGCCGCCCTGCAGCCCGGCCAGCGACAGGCCCAGCAGCGCCATCGCGCGGCCCTTCAGCGCCACGAGCTCGAGGCACGCCACGAGCAGCACCGCGGCGGCGACGTACAGCGGGATCGCCGCCCAGCGCGCCCGCTGCTGCTCGGCGATCCGGCCCAGCGGCGCGAACACCGGCACCAGCGGCGCCAGGTGCAGCGCCAGCAGGTCCCAGTGCCCCTGCTCCAGCCAGCCGCGCAGCCCCAGCGGGCTCAGGCAGGTCAGCGCGAACAGCACCGTCAGCGTCACGCACGCCGTGGACAGCGCCGACGTCCGGGTGTCCACCGCCAGCAGACCCGACCAGATCATCGCCGCGCCCACCGCCACCTGGAGCTGGCAGTTGCTGGCCCAGCCGCCCAGCAGCTGGGTCGCGTCGTCGGGGTCGGCGCCCCACAGCGACGCCGCGCCGAGCACGATCAGCAGCAGCATCGGCAGCAGCACCACGGCCCCCAGGTAGAACGCCGTCGCCACCGCCCGCCGCCCCTGCAGGAACAGCGCCCGCGCCGCGGTGTTGAGCCCGGCGAACGGCAGCCCCAGCACGATCAGCGGTCCCAGCACCGACGAGACCGCGTCGAACACCCGGTGGGCCAGGAAGTACAGCAGGCTGCCGACCGCCACCAGGAACGCCCCGAGGTACAGCGCGATCTGGGACAGCGACAGCCGCCGCGCCCCCACGATCCAGTCGTCGTCACGCGCCTCGAGGCGGCGGTACTCGGCCCGCAGCCGGTCGGCCTCGTGGGGGTGGATCAGCCGCAGCCGGCGCCACTCCTCGAGCTGCTGCAGGTGGGGCACCATCCGCCGCCCCAGCGCGGTGGCGTAGGCCGTCGGTCGCGCCAGCACCGGGCGCCCCGCCAGGTAGCGCCGCAGGTCGCGAGCCATCTCCGCGGCCGACGGGTAGCGGTCCCCGGGGTCCAGCTCCATCGCCTGCAGCGCGATGGCCTGCAGCGGCTCGGGGACATCGGGGTCGACCTCCCGCGGCAGCCGCGCCGGGCCGCGGCGGAGCTGCTCGACCAGCGGAGCCTCGTCGTCGACGGCGAACGGCGGCGCGCCGCACAGCATCTCGTAGAAGATCACGCCGAGGGCGTGCACGTCGGTGCGGGCGTCGATCGGCCGTTCGGGGTCCAGCTGCTCGGGCGCGAGGTAGGGCGGCGTGCCCACCCCGTGGCCGCGGGTGGGGTCCCCGCCGGCGAGCCCGAAGTCGAGGATCTTGGGCTGCAGCTGTGGGTCGAGCATGATGTTCGACGGCTTGAGATCGCGGTGCTGCAGGCCGAGGCCGTGGGCGCGGTGGATCGCCTCGGCGACCTCGAGCATCACCCGCGCCCGCTGGGCCCACTCCAGCGACGGGGCCATCGCGCCGAGCTCGAAGCCGTCGACGAACTCCATGATGATCGCCGGGGGGTCGGCGTCGGGGCGGAACTCGTGGATCTGCACGATGCGCGGGTCGGAGAACAGCGCCAGCGAGGCCGCCTCGCGCAGGAAGTCGTCGAGCGACGGGGGGAGCGCTCCGCCGCCACGGATCACCTTGGCCGCCACCGTGCGCCCCAGCCGCAGGTCCTCCAGCTTGTAGACCGCGCCCATCCCGCCGCGGCCGACGCACTCCACCGTGCGGAAGCCCTCGAACCGCGGCAGATCGTCGGGGCCGATCGAGCGGGGCGGGGCCGGGGCGTGGGGCCCGTCGTCCAGCTCGGCGTCCAGCCGCTCGTAGCGTTCGATCGTGGGGGCCAGCAGCGCCCGCAACGCGGGGTCGTCGGGGCACAGCTCTTCCAGCGGAAGCCGCTCTCCGGTGCGCACGTGGTGCTCCACGTAGCGGCGCAGCAGCTCCTGCAGCGGGTCGCTCACGGCCGCTCCCCCAGCGCCAGCGTCAGCGCGGTCATCGCCCGCGCCAGCAGCATCCGCGCCGCGTCCTCGCTGCGGCCCATCCGCTCGCCGATCTCGCGGAACCCCAGCTCGTGGAGCTTGCGCAGCACGATCACCTCGCGGTGGTCGGGGTCCAGCGTCTCCAGCGCCGCCTCGAGCTGGCGCGCCCGCTCCCCCAGCGCCACCTGGCTGCTCACCGACCGCGCCCGCGCGGCCAGCGCCCCGGCCCCGCCGTCCACGTCCACCTCGCGGCGCGCGTCCCGCCGCAGGCGGCCGTGGAACTCGGCCTCGTCGCGCACCTGGTTCTCGGCGATCCGCGCCAGCCACGCCATCAGCGCCGGGCCCTCGCCCTCGAACTGCTCGAACCGCTGGTAGGCCTTGAGCAGCGCCTCCTGCAGCACGTCGCCCGACTCCACGCGACCGCGCAGCGACGGCCCGAGGCGGACCCGCACCACGGCCAGCAGCTTGCCGGCGTGGTGCCGCAGCAGCCGGTCGAGGGCCTCGGCGGAGCCCTCGCGGGCCTGCGCCAGCAGCGTTCGGGTGTCCGCGTCGGCCACGGCCCGGGCCTCCCTCCTCCTGCGCCCTCCGTCCCCAAGCGTACCGGCCCCGCGTTCGGTTCGGGAAGCGCGCGCCGTCTGCAGGGGTAGACGGGGCCCGCGCCGGGCACCGAACGATGGAGGACCGAGTCATGTTCCACAGCACCGCCCTGAAGCTCACCGCCCTCGCCACCCTGTGCGCCTTCGCGCTGGTGCCGCTGGCCGGCTGCAAGGAGGACGAGAGCCAGCACCTGATCTTCATCGAGCCCGACGGCACCGTGATCTGGCGGGTGATCGAGGACCTGGTGCGCTCCACCGAGGACGACCCGGTCCAGCGCATCGAGGAGGAGGACGAGGCGCTGGACGAGCTGGAGGCCGGCGAGGGCGGCTATCTCTCGATCTTCGAGGACCTCGGCGCCCGCGAGGTGGAGATGCGCTACCTGCGCGACACGCGGCCGTACACCATCGTGACCCGCGCGACCTTCGACGACCTGGAGGATCTCGTGGTGCTGCTCGGCGAGGCCTTCGAGGAGGACCACCCCACCACCCTGACCCGCGACGGCAGCGTGTGGACCCTGCGGGCCGAGCTCGACACCGAGGGCACCGACTGGGCCGAGCTCGCCGGGAACGACGGCAAGCTGTGGTCGCTGACCTGGGTCGAGGCCCGCATCGTCGCCAGCCAGGGCCGCTTCATCGAGGCCGAGCGGTTCGAGCTCAGCGACGACGGCGCCATCGCCACCCCGCTGCCGCTGGACGAGGACGACCTGCGGGAGCAGCCCGAGCGGGTCGTCTACCAGCTGGTGTGGGACACCTCGGCCTGACCCCGGCCGATCCGCGCTCAGCACGGACCGTTCTTGCGGAAGCTCCAGCAGCGCACGATCTCGGCGGGATCGTCGGCGGGCACCACCACCGTCAGCGAGTGGCTCTCCTGGTCGCCCTCGCGGCGCAGCTCGAAGCGGTACGTCCCGGGGGGCAGCTCGCCCACGTACGGCGTGTTGGCGCCGGCGCCGGCGGCGTCGCCGCTGAGCGTCCACGACGACCAGGGGTCGGTGTTGACCACCACCCGCACGCGGGGGCCGGCGCTCGCAGCGGGGGGCTCCGCGACGACCTCGTCGGCCGACGGGAGCTCGGGCGGCGTCGGCGCCTCCTCCGGGGTGGACGGGGCCTCGGGGAGGGTCGGCTCGCTCCCGGCCGTCGGGGGCTCGGTGGTCGGGCCCTCCTCCGCGGCGCCGGTGGGCGGCTCGCCGGCTGCGGTGGGGGGTTCTCCGGCGGAATGGAACACGGCGGTCGGGGTGGCGCGCTCGTCGTGCGAGGCGCCCGCGGCCTGCTGCTCCTCGGGGAAGGCCGGCTCCGCCACCTCGAGCTGCCCGGGTTCGTCGGTGTCGAACCAGCCGAGCGGATCGACCGCCGCCACGGCGATCACCGCCGCCACCAGGCCCAGCGCCAGTCCGGCCAGCGCCAGCCCGCTGCGGGACCGGGACCGGCCCTCCGGCCCGCCCGGCGCCGCCGCCGGCTCGGTCCCGAACGGCTCGTCCTCGGCGCGCCACGCCACCGTGACCTGCGCCTGCCCGGTGCCCGACACCGAGGAGCGCGGGTGGGTCTCGATCGTGTTCGAGCTCAGCTGCGCCTGCATCCCGTGGCGGAACGGGTCCGGCTGCTCGGGGTCGTCGTCGGCGTCGTCCAGCGACTGCACGAACGTCGACCAGCCGGTGTCCGTCGCGACCCGCAGGTTGCCCGACGAGATCGCGGCCTTGGCCCCCTCCAGCCGCTCGACGTCCTCGTGGTGCAGCGCCTCGACGAGCTCCATCAGCTCGCGGCAGCCGCGCGTGTCGCCCAGCTCGGCGCGGAGCGTGCGCAGGGCGGTCGCCAGCTCGCGCGCGCTCTGGTACCGGTCGTCCCGCTCCCGGGCCGTGCAGCGCCGCACCACGGGCAACGCCTCGGGCAGCACCGCGTCGACCTCGTCGAGGTCGGCGAGGTACTCGCCCGAGACGATCCGCCACATCACGTTCTCCATCGTCGGGCCCGACATCAGCGGCTCGCCGGTGAGCACCTCGAACAGGATCGAGCCCACCGCGAACAGGTCGGAGCGGTGGTCCACGCTCTGCGGGTCCTGCAGCTGCTCGGGCGACATGTACTGCAGGGTGCCCTTGGCCACGTCGGTGGCCGTGGTGCGGTACAGCGCCGTGGCGGTGCGGGCGATCCCGAAGTCCATGATCTTGGCCTGGCCGGCGGTGGCGACGATGATGTTGGCCGGCTTCAGGTCGCGGTGCACCAGCTCCAGCGGGGTGCCGTCCGGCGCCTCCAGGCTGCTGGCGTAGTCCAGCCCGTCGCAGACCTGGGCGCAGACGTCGAGCCCCACCGAGACGGGCAGCCGCACGCCGCGGTGCCGGGCGCCGGCGATCAGGGCGTGCAGGGTCAGCCCCTGGACGTACTCCATCGCGATGTAGTGCTGGTCGCCGACCGAGCCGAACTCGTAGGTGTCGACGATGTTGGGGTGGCGCAGCTGGCCGCCCAGCCGGGCCTCGTTGATCAGCGCCCGCACCAGCGTCTGGTTGTCCCGCGTCAGGTCGGTCTTGATGCGCTTGACCGCCAGCTCCTTGCGGAACCCCATCGGCCCCTCGCGCACGGCGCGGAAGACCTGCGCCATCCCGCCCTCGCCCAGCCGCGAGACCAGCAGGTACGGGCCGAACTGGACCGGGAACGCGGGCGCGGGCGGGACCACCTAGAACCTCCCCCGCAGCGACAGGTACGCCGGCCCCGCCGAGAACGTCCAGGCCACCTCGGTGGCGCGCGACGGCGGCGCGGGCGGCCCGCGCACCCCGGTCACCAGGATCGGGACGCCGACGGCCAGCCCGCCTCCCCCCACCCCGGCCATGATCACGCCGGCCGCGAACCGCCAGCGGGCGGCCTCCTGGTCCACCGCCAGCTCGGTGGCCAGCGCCGCGTCGGTGGTCGAGTCGATCTGTCGACCCAGGTCCTCCATCCGCGCGCGGTCGGTCAACCCCTGGCCGAGCCCGATCCCCACCATCGCCGCGGATCCCACCAGCGTCGCGATCCCCGCGACCACCGTGGCCCGCCGGGCCTGCTGCTGGCGCAGGACCTCACCCTGCTCGGCCCGGACCCAGACCCCGCGCTCGACGTCGAAGCGGTGGACGAGGTCCACGGCGCCCAGCTCGACCAGGTACACGGTGTCCACGCCGCGGACACGGCCCAGCCGGCACAGCGCCTCGCGGGCGACCTCCTGCGCCCCGTCGCCCCCCGAGCCACTGCCGGCCGCGCGCCAGGCGGCGCCGCGGGTCACCACGCCCATCCGACCGGTCCACTCCAGCGTCACCACGCGGGTCTCGATCGCGCCGTCGTGCGTCTGCCATTGCAGCAGGTGCGTGCCCGCTGCGAGCGACGCGACGCGCGCCACGTCGCCCAGCGTGGCGCCGTCGATCGCCAGCGCGCCGCGCTCCTCGGGGGTCGTCTCGACCTGCACCAGGATCGACGACGCGTAGGTCTGCAGCGCGTCTTGGACCGCGTCCTGGAACACCGCGGCCAGGGACGGCGGGAAGCTCGGGTCCCACTGCAGCGCGGGGTCGACCACCAGCGCCCGCCGGAACTGCTCGCGCGCCCCCTCGAGATCGCCGTCGTACCCCAGCGCGACTCCCTCGAGATAGGCGATCCGGGCCAGCTGCTCGCGGGGCAGCACCTCCTCGAGGCAGGGCAGCTCGCGGCGCAGCTCGCGCAGCGTGGCCCGTGCCTCGTCGGCCTGGACGTACAGCACGTGCTCCAGCGCGGCGTCGAGGCCGGCGACGAACGCGTCGATCCCCACCGGAGCCCGGTGGCATGCGGTGCTCTCGACGTCTCCGACGATCGTCAGCTCGTCGATGTCGTCCAGGGCCTCCTCGACGCGTAGCGGGGCAGGCGAAGCCCCATGCGCGCCGCGCTGGAACAGGTACGCCGCGGCGGCGCGCTCCTGCCAGCCCGGGCTCTCCAGGTCGCCGGAGACCAGCACCACCGCCGGGTCCGCGGCGGCGCCGTGGGCTGCCGGCGTGGCCCAGCACGCGCCGAGCAGCGCGGCACAGAGCGGCAAGCAGCGGGACACCGCGAGCGGGTGCATCGGGACCTCCCCCGGGCTTCCGCCCCATTGTACGAGCGCGGCCGCCGCGGGCGGTAGCCGGGCGCGCCCTCCTCCCCCGCCGCGCGTCACGGCGGTTTCACCGATCGGACACCGTCCCGTGACATGCTATCGTCGAGCGGGGCGGTGTCCCGTCCGGGGCGGGTGGGGCGCGCCCCGGGGGCGCACGGCCCCGAGGGGTACAGGGAGATCTCGATGGCCACGAGGCTGACCCTGCTGACCGGCCTGGCGTTGCTGCTCGCCCTCGGCGCCTGTCCCGGCGACGACGACGACACCGCCGACGACGACACCGCCGACGACGACACCGCCGACGACGACACCGACGACGACGACAGCGCGGGCGACGACGACGCCGGGGACGACGACACGTTCCCCGACTCCGACGGGGACGGCTACGGCGCCGACGAGGACTGCAACGACTACAACGCCGCCGTCCACCCCGGCGCCGAGCACGCCTGCGACGGGGTGCTGGACAACGACTGCGACGGCTTCATCGACGACAACGAGACCGACATCGACTCCGACGGCTTCACCGAGTGCGACGGGGACTGCGACGACACCGAGGAGACCGTGTACCCCGGGGCCTACGACCCGGTCGACGGCATGGACAACGACTGCGACGGGACCACCGACGAGGACGTCTACGACTGCGCCACGGCCCCCACCGCACCCGTCTCGCAGACGATCTTGCCCGGCGCCCGCGGGTACCACGGGCTGGCGATCGACGAGCTCGGGGTCATCGTCGGCAGCGACGGCAACGCGCTGATCCAGTCGGACTACGCCGGCAAGTGGCACGTCTTCGTTCCCGGGGTCGGCGGCGGCCAGCAGATGACCTACATGCCCGACGGCGACCTGGCCTACCTGCGGGACGACAACGCCACGATCCAGCGCATCACCCCGGCCGGCGTACCGTCGCTGCTGACGTCGATGCCCGGCGGGTACGGCCTGATCTGGGGCCCGGACGACATGCTCTACGCGACCTCCAACAACCAGGTGATGCGCGTCGACCCCGTCACCGGCAACGCCACCGTGTACGCCGGGGTCCCCAACGGCACCGCCCACTCCATCGCGTTCGACCACGACCTGTCCAGGCTGTTCATCAGCACCGTGACCTCCTCGCTGTTCGTCGTCGAGCTCGACGGCAGCCTCGCGCCGACCGGCCCGGCGCAGCCGTTCGCCAGCCTGGGCAGCTACCAGGACGGCCTCGCCGTCGACGTCTGCGGCCACCTGTTCGTCCCGGTCTACGGCGACAGCGCGCTGTACCGCATCTCGCCCACGGGAGACGTGGCGCTGTTCGTCGACTGGGATCTGACGCAGTATGGCCACGGGGCGATCTGGGGCAACGGGGTGGGCGGCTTCCGCGAGGACGCCCTGTACGTCCCGCTGTCCTACGACAACAACAAGGTCAAGGAGGTCGTCGTCGGGGTCCCGCGCGCGGGCTGGGGCGGGACCGTTCTCAACGGACCGTGATCCTGTATTGTTTCGCGATCCTGAACGGTTACGCGGATTCTACAATACTGCAACAACGACGTTGTCGTCTCATTCGACTTTCCGGGCACGCCCATTTTTGGTGAAATCCGCATCGATGGACGAGGACCATGGCCAGGACCGCGGGGGGGCGCCGCCGCGCGACATCTCCAGCACCAAGAGCACCGTGGCGTTCTTCGACGGCCCGGTGCCGCGCGTCGAGACGCTGGATCGCACCGTCGCCGATCCGACGACCCGGCCGCCGGCGCCGTCGATCCCGCTGGGGGAGCTGCCCGGCCGCGCGCTGCACCACTTCCGCATCGACCGGCGCATCGGCGAGGGCGGGATGGGGACGGTGTTCGAGGCCCACGATCTGTCGCTGGACCGGCCCGTGGCGGTCAAGGTCATCGCCGCCGAGCGGGGCCTCGACCTGACGCAGCGGGAGCGCTTCATCCGCGAGGCCCGCTCCCAGGCGCGGCTGGTGCACCCCAACGTGGTCCCGATCCACTACGTCGGCGAGCAGGACGGGATGCTGTTCTTCTCGATGGAGCTCGTCGGCGGCGGCGCCCTCGACGAGATCACCGACGGGGGCCAGAAGCTGGAGTGGCGGCGGTGCCTCGAGCTGATGATCGACGTCGCCGGCGCGCTGCGGGTCGCCCACCGCGAGGGCATCGTCCACCGCGACATCAAGCCCAGCAACCTGCTGCTCGACGCCGACGGCCGCGTCAAGGTCGCCGACTTCGGGCTGGCCAAGAAGATCGAGGCCAGCCCCGAGGAGCTGCGCATCACCCAGGCCGGGACGCTGCTGGGCAGCCCGCTGTACATGTCGCCCGAGCAGGGCGAGGGCAAGCCCCTGGACCACCGCTCCGACATCTACTCGCTGGGCGCGACGTTCTACCACCTGCTGGCCGGACGGCCGCCGTTCGAGGGGGAGTCGGCCTACGCGATGATCTCCCAGCACCTGACCGGAGAGCTGCCGGCGATCCGCAAGTCGAGCCCGGACGTCCCCGAGGCCCTCGCGGCGATCCTCGAGCGGATGATGGCCAAGGCCCCGGCCGACCGCTACCAGGACTACGACGAGCTGATCGCGGACCTGCAGGACGCGCGCCCCCAGCCCGTGGCCCGCGCCGGGTTCTGGACCCGGGCGATGGCGTTCGCCGTCGACGCGCCGATCCTGCTGCTGTTGCTGGCGGTGTTCCGCAAGTGGGGCGCGTTGCTGTTCGCGCTGTACGTCGTGATCGGCTGGTGGCGCCGGGGCAAGACCGTGGGCAAGTGGATCTTCCAGATGCGGGTCCGCACCCGGCAGGACGAGCGGCTGTCGCTGCTGCGCGCGGTGGGACGCTTCGTGGTGCTCAACTGGGGGCTGCTGATCATCGGCGCGATCGCCACCGTCCGGCTGTGGAGCGTCGACCTGCTGCCCGACGGCTTCGAGGGGAGCTACGACGACTTCCGCGACTACTGGGTCGCCAACTCCGAGGCGCTGCTGGGGGTGCTGATCTACACCCCGGTGCTGTTCCTCCAGGCGGTCGGGCTGCTGATCGCCGGCGTCGGCCGCCGCAAGCTGGCGCTGCACGACTGGCTGTGCCGCACCCAGGTCGTGTACGACATCGGCGGCGAGAGGCGAGCCCGGCGGAAGTCGGTGTGAGCCGGAGCGGGAGCGGACGATGACCACCGAGCTGCCCGACGTCACGATCCGGCCCGGCCCGCGACCGGGGCAGCCACGCCGCGCTCCGCCTCCTCCGCCCTGGTACGAGAGGTTCGGCTGGTCCCGCGCCTCGGTCATTACTTCAACATTGTTGTTGATTCCCATCAGCCCAATCCTGGTGGGGGTTTCCATCTGGATCACCGAATCGGTGAGCAACGAAGCTGGAGCGATCGTGATGGTCCTCGTCGCGGCGCTGGTGATCGCGGCGCAGCTGCTGGCCTGCGGGCTCGCGGTCGTCGGCTTCGTGGTCCGAGACCGCAAGTCCCACCTGGGCATCGCCACCTTCCTGATCGGCCTGATCGTGCTCGCCGCGATGGCGCTGCTGGGCTACGCGGCGCTGGAGGACCTGCCGTGAGGCTCGCCACCTACGCGACCCCCGACGACGACACGCCTCGCCTCGGCCCCCCGCGGCCCTGCTCGACTTCGCGCTGACGCCGCGCCACCTGCACGACGCCGCGCAGACGATGGTGACCCACGAGTTCTCCGGGCTGCAGCGCGCCATCGCCCGGCGCGTCGTCCGGGGCAAGATCGACCGCGCCGGTGAGTCCCGCGACGAACTTCGTTCGTATTACGAGGATTAGCTACTTCTCGGCGATCACGAGCAACTTCTCGGCGTTGTCGAGCCCCTGCCCGGCGTCCGGCGCGAGGACGTACGGCCGGGCCGCGTAGTCGTCCACCCCGGGCTGCCTCGTGTAGCCGATCGCGATCTCGCCACGGGCCGCGGCGACGGCGAACACGTCGAGGAAGCGCGCCTCGGCGGACGCCCGGTGGCCGAGGTAGTCCGCGACGTCGCGGGCGTAGATCTCGCGGTCGGCGAAGTCGAACAGCTCGCGGTAGACATCCTCGACGCGGCTGTCGATCGACACCTGGGCGATGAAGCGGCTGACGTACTGGTTGCTGATGATCACGTCGGTGATCCAGCGGGCGTCCTCGATGATGTCGCGGTTTCGGCGGTCGAGGATCTCCGCGACCACCGAGGCCCCCGAGAGCAGCCCGTGCTTGGACGGATCGGCGCGCAGCGAGCGCAGCATCACCAGGCCGAGCAGCACCCGCGCGTCCATGCGCTGGTCGTGCATCTGGAAGTCCTCGGCGAGCAGCAGCACCGCGTCCCACGCGGCCCCCTCGGCGAGCAGCCGCTCCCCGCCGGGCCCCTCGCCGCGCAGCAGCGCGGTGAGCACGCACCACTCCAGGAAGTCGCCCTCGATCAGGTGCAGGTGCTCCGCATCGAGCTCCTCGCGCACGGCGGCGGCCTGCCGGCGCAACGCCTCGGCGGGCAGCTCCGGCGCGGCGAACGCCAGGTTCAGCCGCAGCGCCCGGCCGTACTGGGCGGTGTAGTCCGCGAACTGCCGGATCAGCACCGGGACGCGGCGGTTGTGGCCCAAGACCAGCACGTTGTACAGCGGCCGCTGGTGCTCGACGGGGTGGCTCTCCTGCGCCGGGATCTCCGGCGCCGCCAGCGGCCGGGGCCGCACCCGCGCCACCGCCTGCTCGCCGCCCGTCCCCCGCCTGGCCCCCTCGCCGAGCAGCAGCAGCGGCCACTCCCCGATGTGCTCCGCGCAGTCCGACAGGTCGAAGTGGACCTTGTGCCGTCCGCGGTCCTGGGCCTCGAGCAGGCCCACCACGATGCCCCGCTCGACGCGGCGGCAGAACTCCACCGCGGCTCGCCCTGCCGCCGCGGGTCGATCCAATGTCCGGATATCCCGGATCATCCCTTCCCAGCTTCTTCTCTCGCCCTCCGGGAGCTTCTCGATCCAATCTTGTTGCAGCACATAGAACTCGTGGCCCTCGAACGACAGCAGCTCGTCGTAGACCCGGCTCAGCCGGGGCTGGACCGCGCACTGCACCAGCACCCGGCTGACCAGCTCGTCGCCGTTGACCAGCGTCAGGTCGTCGTGGTCGTCGGCCAGCGGCAGGCGGGGCAGACAGCGGTCCAGGGCCGGGTCTCGCTCCAGCCGCTGCTGGACCCACGCGTCGGCCCGCGGGTCCACCTGCGCCGCCATGAAGCTGTGGGTCCGGAACCGGTCGTCGGTGATCTCGGTGACCACCTCGAGGCGCCCCGAGGTCACCGCCCGCCCCCGCGGCGCCGCGGACCGCGCCTGCTGCACCGACAGGTGGACCCGCAGCGACCCGATGTCGGCCGACAGCCCCCGGTCGTCCTCGGGGGCCAGGATGATCACGTGCTCGGCGCGGCGCACGCCGACGCGCTGCAGGTCTCGCCCCAGCAGCGGGTTGCCCTGGCGGTAGACCACCTGGCGCCGCTTGTCGCGCCAGAACCGCAGCCGGCGGCCCACCGCCCTCCGCTCCTGGATCACGTCGAACACGCGCTTCTGCATCTCCTCGTCGGCCTCTTCCTTGGGCACGTCTCCGAGGATCGAGATCTGCACGTCGCTGTCGGCGAGGAACAGCTCCTCGAGCAGCGCGAAGACCTTGCCGTTCCACCCGAGGATCACGGTGTGCCCGTCGAACGCCACGTCCAGCACGCCATCCCGCAGCCGGTCGATCGCGTGACTCACCAGGCTGGTCGCGAAGGCGATGAAGAACGTGGTCACGAACAGCAGGCTGGACAGCGTCAGCACCGCGCCCACGGTGCGCCCGACGGCCCCCTCGTCCCCGCCCAGGTAGCCCGGATCGCTCAGGTGCAGCCACGACCACCACACCGCCTCGGCGAACGAATCGTGCTGCCCGGCGAGCACCATCACCAGGGCACTCACCAGCGACAGCGGGACCAGCAGCGACAGCACCGCCGTCAGGCCCACCACGTGGGGCCGCCCCTTCTCCAGGCGGTAGCCCCAGCGCCGGACCCAGGACGACAGCTCCCAGAACACGCCTCGGCGTCGGTGTCCCATCGCGTCCCTCGAACGTTCGTTGTGGTCCCCGGATCCTACCCCGTCCACCCACGGGGGGGCATCGAACCCGCCGCTGCCGTGTTTCCACCGAGGGAGGGGCGCCCGATGAGGATGCAACGATGAGACGGTGGTCTACTCTGTTCCTGCTGGTCGTGCTGGCCTCGCTCGGCGTGCACGGCTGTCCCCGCCGAGCCGCCGGCCCCCCACCTGCCGTGGCGCCGGCGACGGCGGCCCCCGCGGCCACGGGACCCCTCACCGCGGCCGACCTCGCCACGGCGCTGACCGCCGACGGCCGCGCGATCCTGCGCGACGTCCACTTCCACACCGCCGAGGCGACGCTGCTCCCCGAATCGACGCCCGCGCTGCTCGAGGTCCGCACCCTGCTGCAGGCCAACCCGCAGCTGTCGCTCGAGATCGGCGTGCACACCGACAGCCGGGGCTCCGCCGCCTACAACCAGTCCATCTCGGCCGAGCGCGCCTCGGCGCTGGCCGCGTGGCTCGTGGCCCAGGGCGTCGATCCCGCCCGCATCACGCCGGTGGGTTACGGGGAGTCCCGACCGCTGGACTGCGGGGAGACGCCGGAGTGCATGGCACGATGTCGTCGTATCGAGCTCGTCATCCCCTGATCGAGCCACCATCACGACGTTTCCACGATACAACAGCCTTGTTGTCTTCACCGACGGACCCCGGCTGCCCCGGCGCCTGGCACGCCGCCTGCTCGGGGCCGCAGCACCCGGACGAACCACGAGGAGGTCCCGACATGACCTGGCGAATCCCGCTCTCCCTGCTCTCCCGGCTCGCGGCGCTGGCGCTCGGCTGCACCCCCCCCGGCCGACGACGACACCGCGGAGGAGGGCGTGATCGAGGGCGTCGTGATCCGCGGCACCGATCTGCTCGCCGATGGCGACGGGATCGGCACGCTGTGCGTCGGCGTCCTGCACACCTGCGAGCACGGCGCCGACGTGCGCGGGGTCCAGTCGACCTCTCCGACGAGTTCGGGATGGTGGACGGCCTCGAGGGCCTGCTGACCACCAGGATGGCCTGGCCGGCAAGCGATACCCCGTCGAACTGGACTCCAGAGAGTTGTTCTTGATCAGAACTATCTTCGGGACGGGAGAGACGGCGGAAGGCGGAATCGGGGTGCTACGGGCCGCTGACCCTCTTGATGATCATCCGCTTGACCGCCTGGCGCACCCGCCCGCCGCGGGAGAGCTGGCGCAGCTCGGCGGCGGACAGCTTGGTCAGCAGGCGCTGGACCACGTCCAGCGGCAGCTTGGGGTTGCACACCAGGTTGCGCACCACCTGGGTGTGGCGCAGGTACTCGGGCTGGCTGGCGATGCGCTTGAGCAGGTCGGGGGCGAGGCTGGTCATCGCGGCCATCGCGGCGATCTCGCCGGGTGTGATCCGCGGGTTCTGCAGCACGTACTGGTGCAGCTTGGCGTCCGGGCTCTTGAGGATCATCCGCCGGGCGCCGAGCTTGCCACGGCGGGCCACGGCGATGCGCTGGGCGATGGACAGCGAGCCCCACTCGGCCTGGAGCTGCTCCACCGGCCAGGACTCGGGCTGGGTCGGCGATCCCGGCCCGCCGGCGGCGTCGTCGTCGCGGGCGGCCACCAGGCTCACCGGCCTCCACGAGGCCAGCGGGGGGGCGGCGGCGGCGGCAGGGGTGACGTCCGTCACCGCCGGGGCCAGCGCATCGGGGTCCCCGAGGCCCAGCACGAGCTGGCCGTCGGGCAGCACCTGGATCACCTGGGCCTCCTGACGCAGCTGGCGATCGGGCAGGGAGACGAACACGGTCAGCGGGGCGAACTGGGCCGGGCGCTGGTCCCCTCCCGGGTCCGGCACCAGCAGGGTACCGCCGGACGCGTTGCGGTCGAGGAACGCCCGCAGGTCCGCGAGGCCGTGGAACGCCAGGAACAGCTCGGAGGTCATGCTGCGACGATACCAGAGGGACCGGATCGCGGCGTCATCGTGGGACGGTGTACGATCGAGCCATGGCTCGCCGGCCCCGCGCCGGCGCCCGGGAGGACATCGCGATGCGCCGTTCCCTGACCCTGCTGATCTGTCTCGCCGGCGTGATCGCCGGCACCGCCCTGGTGACGACCCAGGGCTGCCCCGCCGACCCCCACTGGGTCGACCAGCAGTACGACGTCACCCCCGACATCTACGTCGACGACACCGAGATCACCGAGGGCGAGGCCCTGATCGTGCGCGGCGAGGCGGAGTACGGGCTGGACCCGGCCGACGCCAGCCACGAGCTGACGCTGACCGAGACGATCGCGGGCAGCGAGGTCCAGATCACCGGCGTGGTGACGTACCAGGAGGACGAGAACTACGTCTACGACGACGACGACGGGACCTCGTTCATCGAGGCCACGTTCAGCATCGAGGGGCTCACCGCGGGGGAGTGGCTGGTGTGGTCGATCGAGAGCGACTGCGGGGACCTGGAGCCCGGCAACGACCACTTCGGCAACTGCTACCGGGTGACCGTGCTGCCCGCGGACTGAGCCGAGGCGCCCGCCCCTGCGGACTTGCATTTTCGAAATACCTGACTAGGATGCGCCGTCCGCTGAACGGAGGTGCCCATGCGGAGACAATCGCTCGACGAGCTGTCCTCGCGCCCCTGGATCCTGGCCCTGCTGGCCACGCTGCTGCTGATCGTGGTGGTGGCGCGGATGGGTTCTGCCTGGTAGTCGTCTCGCGCCGCGGCGGTCGTCGCGGCTTCCCCCTCAGAGCTTGTGAATCTATCCCCGGACCGAGCCTGAGTGCCGCAGCGCCACGCTGGCCAGGCGCAACGAGGGAGCAGGCCCCCAGGCCTGTGACCGAGGCGCGCCGCAGAGGGTCGCGAAGCGGCCTGTCCAGCGGGGATGATGCGGTGCTCAGGCGACGGGAGGGGTTAGATTCACAAGCTCTCAGTGCTGGACCGGATCGACGGCGAAGTCGCGCGCCGCGGAGATGCCGTTGGCCTCGTCGGTGAGGATCACCGCGACGTCGCCGGGCTCGATGAAGTACAGGCTCACCGGGCTGGTGTAGCTCAGCGTGTGCTGCTCGTAGATCTGCACCAGGTTCTCGCCCGGCACGACGGCCCACGCCGGATCTGCCTCCATCGCGGTCGCGATGTCGCCCACGAGGCGCACCCCGCCTGCGGTCGGGACCGGCAGGAACGCCGCCTGGGTGCCCTCCTCGACCGCCACGGTGCCGGTGGAGTCCGCCTTGACGAAGCCGTCCTCGTACGGCCCGCGGGTCCAGGTGATCAGCTCCAGGTCGTCGGGGGTCTCGAAGTCGAGCTCGATGTAGTCGAAGGTCCGGTCGTCGACCATCGCGTACAGCGTGTACGCCCCCGGATCGGTGACCGTGACCCACAGCTCGGGCACGCCGTCGATCAGCGTCCCCTGCTCCACCGACGCGCCCGCCGACGGCTCGATCGTGTGGACCACGTCCTCGGCCTTGCCGCGCTGCTGGTCCCCCTTGTCGGTCAGGCGGGTCATCAGCAGCTGCTGGTGCCCGGTGACGATCTGCACGTCGAGCAGCGACTCCTCGCTGACCACGTAGTGGGTGTACAGCGTGTACTCGATGCGGCCGAGCTCCCCCACCGCGCTGGTGGTGTCGCCCCCACAGGCGACGAACAGCGGCGCGAGCAGCGCCAGGACGAGGACGAGCGGGATCGGACGGTGCATGGTGGTGCCCTCCCAGGTGCGGACGACGAGCTCCCCTGTGTCGCAGGGTATCACCCCGGCTCGCCGCGGGGTGGACTCACGACGCGTGGGCGTGCTCGGCTGCCGGGGCGTCGGGGGCGCTCTGCCGGAGCTCGGCGGCGAGGACGGCGATGTGGCGCATCATCCGCTCGGACGCGGCCTTGTAGGCGGTGGCGTGGATCGGGTCGCGGCGCAGGTCGGACAGGTCGATCGGGGCGCCGAAGCGGATGTGCAGCGGGTGGGCCGCCGGGCTCGTCCAGTTGCGCCAGATCTCCACGTGGAGCCGGTTGCGCATCCCGTGGATGTACACCGGGATCACCAGCAGGTCTTCGACCTCGAGGGCGACCTTGCCGACGCCCGGGCGGGCGGCGAGGAAGTGGTAGGGGTCGTCGGACTCGTTGCGCGTGCCCTCGGGGTGCATCCCCACCACGGTGCCCGGCACGCGCAGCTCGGCGGCGGTGCGCTCCATCGCGAACTTGTTGAACATGATCTTGCGGCGCTGGCGCAGCACCGGCGGGAACATCGTCATCGCCGACATCGTCAGGTTGATCACCACGCCGAGCGGGCGCTCGTAGAAGAAGGTCCCGCGCACCGGGTAGAACGCCTTCTTGGTCAGCCGGCTGTGGTTGTACCAGGCCCAGGTGATCGCGAAGTAGTCGAAGAAGCTGCGGTGGTTGGCCACGAACAGCACGCGGTCGCGGGGGCCCAGCGGGGCGAGGTGCTCGGCGCCCGAGACGCGGAACCGGCGGCACGCGGTGAACCACGCCACGAAGCGCAGGAACGTCGCACACCACAGCGTCGAGGCGAAGCGCAGCGGCCCGGCGAACAGGTTGCCGACGCGGAACGCGAGTCGCTCCATCGGCGTCAGGAGTGCGAGCTGCTGGGGTGTCGGCTGGAGCATCGCGCCCCCCCCTGGCCACGGGCCGCCGACACCCTAACCACGAGACCGGCGACGTGTCCAGGACTGCGTTGGGGTCCTCAGCGCAGCCGCCCCCGCTCGTAGTTCTGGAACTGCCCGCGCTCCCCGTCCGCGTCGTAGAACCACCACACGCCGCCCTCGGTGCAGTCGCCCTCGGCGTACGGCTGCCCGTCGGGGTCGTAGTACACCCGGTGGTCCCCGTCGGTGACGACGGTCATCGACGGCTCGGGGGGGAGCACGTGCTCCCCCTCGGCCACGTAGCGCGTGCCGGTGTACAGGTAGTGCAGTTCCCGCAGGTCGGGGGCGCAGTCGTACGGGGCGCACGGGTCCGTCTCGAGCAGCCAGCTGGGGTCGCAGCTCCGCTCGCGCCGGTAGATCACGCCCTGGGGGAAGGCGCCCGCGGTGGTGACCTGGCCCTCGAGGACCTCCATCGGGGGGATCGGCGAGCGGTACGACAGCTGCAGCGTCTTCTCCGAGAAGATCTCCACCAGCCGTGCCCCCTGGACCTCCCACAGCGAGTAGGTCAGGTCCGAGGAGCGCCCCACGCCGTCGCACCAGCCGGTCTCGTCGGCGACCCAGATCACCTGCCGCACGGCGTCCGTGACGTACGCGAAGCCGATCGTGCGCGGGCGGCCGTGCTCCCCCCCGAGGCACGGGATCTCGTCGCGACCCTGGCTGATCGACAGGTCGCCGCCGAGGGCGCACCACCGGTCCTCTCCCAGGGGGTGCAGGACCTGGATCTGCAGGTGCTCGCGGTACTCGTCCTCGTAGCGAAGCTGGACCACGAGGTCCGGCTGGAGGGGGTCCACCAGCGGGGCCTCGAAGCGGTCGAACGCCTGCAGCGCCCCGCCCCACGGCGCCCCCTCGTCGGGCAGGAACGCCGCGGACAGCTGGAGGCGCTGCAGCCCGGCGCGCTGGGCCGCGGGGTCCGACGCGGAGTGCAACAACGTTGTACGAAGTCCATCGACGTCGAGCTCGAGGACCTGCTCCGCGGGGCACGCCAGGTCCGGCCGCGCCCACTCTTGCAGGCGGTAGCGCCCGCCGTCGAAGGCGTGGACCTCGATCCGCGGCAGGTCGTCCCCGGGCCCGGGGCCGCCCTGGCTGCCCTGGACCGCGCGGACGGTGGTGACGATCGTCCGCGGGAAGCCGCCGCGCAGCTCGACCCGGGCCGCGGTGCCGCCGTACCCCCCGCCGCGCTGCAGCGTGGTCGTCTCGAACAGCTCGCGCAGCTCGTGGCCGTCGACGGCCCAGTACGAGCGCGTGTGCAGCCCGCTGAACTCCCGCCCCGTGGCGCGGCCCCCCTCGTCGTCGACGGCGATCGCCTGGCGACCCTGCTCCACCAGCGGCACGAACGCCAGCGTCCTCGGCAAGCCGTGCTCGCCGAACGCAGAGGCGTCCTCGTGGCGCCGGGCGATCGAGAGGTCCCCGAGCGCGCACCAGCGGCCCTCCGCCAGCGGCGCCAGCACCCCGATGCGCTGATGGGTCGCCGTCGAGCCGTGGTAGATCAGCTGCACGACCCGATCCGCCCCCGCGGCGTCCGACAGCTCGGCCTCGAACACGTCGAAGCGATCCAGCGATCCCTCCAGTGCCGGCTCCCACGCCGGCGCGTCGTCCGGCGGCAGCAGCCCCAGCTGCGCGAGCCCCGCCCGCTGCGCCGCCTCGTCGTCCGGGGCGGCGAGCAGCGCCCGCCGCAGCGCGTCGAGGTCCAGCTCCAGGGTGCGCTCCTCCGGACAGACCAGCGGCGGCGCGTCCTCGTCTTCCCTGCCGCCCTGCTGCGCCGGGGCCGGGGAGGCCAGCAGCAGGGCGGCGCCGAGCCCCCCCGCGACGGCCCAGTGCATCGGGACGGGGCGGACGACGCGGTGATCGGCAGACCTGGACATCGGTAGCTCCCCCGCGGACCGATCTCCACCGTACCGGCGGCGGGGTCGCGGGCGCAAAGGCGCGAGTGCGGTACGCTGTCGGGAACCGGGAGGACGAGATGCGATCGACGATCACGGTGGTGGGCCTGACCCTCTGCGCGCTGCTGGTGGCACCGGCGGCGGGCGGACAGACCGAGGACTCGATCGCGGCGATCCGCGCGCTGTACCAGGAGGTCGGCGAGCTGGAGCGGGCCCCCGAGGGCGAACGCACCAACGTGGTGACGATGCAGCTGGAGACGGTCCAGCCCGGCACGGGGCCACAGACAACGACGTTGTCGTACGTGCTCGGCGAGCACCGCGCCAGTGACGAGCAGATCTACGCCGACTACGTCGTGCGCAAGGTCAGCGCGTCGTGGAACACCGCGGCGCGCTCGTTCGCGGCCGAGTACCTGTTCTCCGGGACCGAGCCCGAGCTGGTGTTCCACTTCGCCACCGACGGCGAGACCGAGGTGCGGAGCTACTTCGCCGGCGGACAGCTGATCCGCATCCTGCGCAAGCCCGCGCCGGGTGGCCCGATGGAGATCGATCCCGTCACCAAGGACGGGGGATTCAGCGAGCACGAGCAGGCCGAGGCAGCCCGGATCCAGGAGCGCGCCGCGGCCCACCTCGCGACGTTCCGCGCGATGGAGGGCGCGATGACCCGGGAGCACGGGTCCTGACGCTCGGTGGCGGTGATCCATGGTCCCTCCCGGCGCTCGGCGGCGCCATCCGGGAGAGGTAGCGAAGAGGATGCCAACCCGCGGCGGGGGTAAGATGGCCTCGGGAGATCGAGGCCATGACGGGAGACGGAGCAGACCACGAGCGAGCGGTCTCGGTGGTGATCGCGGTGGGGCTGATCGCCCTGGTGGGGCTCGCCGGGGTGGTGGTGGCGGCTGCCGCCGTGGGGCTCGTGGTGTACCTCGGCGCCAGCGCGCCTCCTCCGCCGGACGACGGGTGGGACGGGGCGGCGGAGATCACCCCCCAGGAGCCGATCCCGGCCGGGGGGATCGATGACTCGGGCTCGCCGGCCGGGGTCGCCGCGCCCGAGTCCCCCCTGCTCGACGGCCAGGCGCGGACCCGCGTCGCCGCCGCGGGGCTATCGTGGGAGAGCTACCAGGCCATCGTGGATGCCCTCGAGGAGGGCAACGCCGGCCAGGCGCGGGAGCTGCTGGCGGCGCTGCCGTCGGTGGCCGCGGGGGAGCCCGTGCAGGAGGAGCTGGGCCTGCTGCGGATCGCCGCGGACGTGGGCCACGAGCCCGCCGGGACCGTGTCCACCCGGACGAACGACTGGCGGCTGGCCTACCCCGAGAGCCGCCTGGGCCCCTACTCCCAGCTGATCGACGGGCTCAACTGTGAGCGCGCGCGCAGTATTTGATGGTCTCACCGCCACGCAAATCGAGGGATCGAGTTTCGCTGGACGATGCGATTCCCGGTTCCGGTTCCAGGCTAGCCTAAGGGGTGTCGGGAAGCGGAATCGCACACTGGCGTTCGCGGCCTGGGT
>CAZOYV010000056.1:0-34066 GCA_964584075.1 uncultured Rickettsiales bacterium
TGTCTGGACTACGTTTCCGGGAAGTAGCCGTGCCTACCGACCGCAAACCCGAGTCAGACACGACGGTGCCGTCGAGTACTGGGGCGACGACGAGTACAACACCTGGCAGCAGTCCTCGCCGCCGGAGAACGGCGTGTTCACCCAGCTCGCCGCGGGCAGCATCCATACCTGCGGGTTGACGCCCGACGGCGACATCGAGTGCTGGGGGCGTAGGCCGCCTATCGATCTTCCGCCCCGTACCCGAATTCTCTTGATCGGTCGGACGGCGGAGGGGGCACGTCGAGTGGCGGAGACCGACACGTCTCCGCCTTGGTCCGACATGGATCGGTCGAGTACCGAATGCCGAACCGGTCCCGCGGTCGCTGTTCGGTGCTCTAGCTGGGGGACCGCTGGCGGGACGGGGGGGCGGCGCGGGCCCGCTCGGTGATCCGCTCCAGCAGCGCCCGCGGGACCTGCCGCGGCGGAACGCCCAGCACCCGCCCGACGACCACCGCGGCGGGGACGAACACCGGGACCAGCTCCTCGAGCGCGAAGCCGTGGCCGACCCCGTCGAGCCCGGCGCACACCGGGTCCAGCGGGCACACCGCGCAGCACGCGGCCTTGTCGTGCCAGAACCCGGTCTGGCGCACGCGGCCCTTGTCGTCGAGGAAGTGGGTCGTGCGCTCCTCCTCGAGAACGATCTTGCGCGTCTCGGTGGAGCAGTGGGCGAACTCGACCATGTAGCACAGCGGCACCCGCTCGATGCGAAAGGTGCGGCCGCGGGCGTCGAGCAGGCGGCACGCGCGGTGCAGCGACAGCTCGAACTGCCACAGCGCCGGGATCGTGTCGGGGTTCTCGGCGACGCGGTTCATCACCGGGTCGAGGTTGTTGATCACCAGGTGGCGCACGAACGGGAACCGCCGGACCACGTCGGCGACGTGCTCGTCGAGGTGGTCGGCGTTGTGGGCGTTGATCACGGTGTTGACGTCGACGGCGACGCGCCCCTCCTGCTCGCCGAGCTGGCGCAGCGCGGCGCGGGCGGTGGCGAGGCTGTCGTCCACGCCGGTCAGCGCGGCGACCACCTCGGGCCGGTGGGAGTACAGGCTGAGGTGGACGTGGGCCAGCCCGGCGTCGAGCAGCCGCGGCAGCAGGTCGGGCTCGCGGCCGAGGCGCTGGCCGTTGGTCACGATCCGCGGTGGCAGCCCGCGGTCGCGGGCGTGGGCCAGCAGCGCCGGCAGGTGCTCGCTGAGCGTCGGCTCGCCGCCGGTGAGGATCACGCCGTCGTAGCCCGCGTCGGCGAGCTCGTCGATCTGGGCGCGTCCGGCAGCGACGTCCAGGTCCACCTCCCGCTCCGGGTTGGAGCAGAACCGGCAGCACTGGTTGCAGCGGCGGGTGACCTGCACGTAGCCCAGGTTGGCCATCAGCGGTCCTCCCCGGGGGGCACCGGCCGCAGCTCGCCGAACCCGTACTGCTCGGGGTACTCGCGCCACGGCCCCTCGCAGATCGCGTCGTAGCGGCAGCGGACGCAGTCGGGGCCCTTGTTCTTGCCCTCGTGCAGGCGGTACGCGCCGTAGTCCTCGACGGTGACCCCGGCGTCGACGACCTTGGTGCGGGGGATGTGGGCCTCGACCACGCAGTCCTCGTAGCCCGGCAGGACGCAGTACGGCACGGCCTCGGTGTAGACCCGCAGCCCCGCCTCGCGGCCGATCCGCAGCCCCTCGATCAGGTACGGCGCGGCGATCTCGAGGCGCGGCACGGTGGCGCTGACGAACTCGCCGGCGGTCCCCACCGGGTGGACGAACGCGAACTGGAACTGGTGGACCCGCAGCCCGACCAGCAGCCGCGCCAGCGCCGGGACGTTGCGCACGTTGGCCCGCACCACCACCGAGTTGGTCACCACGGTCTGGCCCAGCGCGACGAGGTGGCGGACCCCGCGGGTGGTCTGCCCGAACGAGCCGGGGGCGCGGGTCAGCCAGTCGTGGATCGCCGCGGTGGGGCCGTGCAGCGCCGGGGAGAACTCGGTGGCGCCGGCCTCGATCAGCCGCTCGCAGAACCGCCGCGAGGCGAACATCCGGCCGTTGCTCTGGATCTGGATCGGGCGGTAGCCCAGCGCGCGGGCGTGGGCCACGAGCTCGAGCAGGTCGTCGCGCAGGGTCGGCTCGCCGCCGGTGAACACCACCCCGTCGGCGGCGGCGCGGCCGGCGTCGAGCTCGGCGAGCACGGTGGCGGTGTCGGGCGGCGCGGCGGTGTGGCGCTTGTCGCCCTGGACGCAGAACCGGCAGCGGTTGTTGCAGGCGAACCCGATCTTGATGTCCAGCCGGCTGCCGCTCATCACCGCTCCGGGGTCCGCGTCGGGCGGGGCTCGGCCAGCGCCGGGAAGCGCCGCCGCATGTGGCGCACGAAGCTGCCGTAGATCCGGCCGACCTCGACGTTGTTGGCGGTGATCGCGGCCGGGTAGGTGTGGCGCAGCAGGGTCTCGTTGTCGGGCTTGCGCAGCAGGTACAGGTCGAGCGGGTCGAGGTCGTCGAGGTGCCCGGCGCGGAACGCCGCCGGATCGGCGTGGCGGACCAGGAACCCGTTGCCGTAGTAGATCGTGCCGTCGACGTCGACGGTGACCTCGCCGTTGAGCAGCATCGGGTGGCGCCAGGCGCGCAGGTCGACCCACTCCACCTCCCCGGGGCCGTCGGCGAAGAACCGGTCGGCGATCGCCTGCAGCTGCGCCGCGAAGGCCTGCTTGGCGGCCCGGTCCCAGCGCACGTCGAGGGCGTGGTTGACCTGCACCCGGCGGAACCCCAGCGAGACCACGTGGGCGAAGCTGTCGGCCAGCCGGTCGACGGTCTCGGGGGTGACGACCATGATCACGTCGTGGGGGATCCCCGAGGCGATCAGCGCCGGGGCGACGCCGGCCACCGCGTCGTAGGAGTCGCGGCCGCGGTCGCGCGGGCGGCGGTGGCGCATCTGCACCTCGCGCGGCCCGTCCAGCGAGATCTCGACCTTGAGCGGCAGCGCCGCGAAGTGGTGGAGCAGCGCCTCGTCGACGTCCATCCCGTTGGTGCTGACGATGAACCCCACGCGCTTGCCCGCCGCCGCGGCCCGGGCCAGCGCCAGGTCGATCGCCTCGAGCACGAACGCCCGGCGGAGCAGCGCCTCGCCGCCGAAGAACTGCAGGATCGCGGCGGGGCCGTCGCCGGACAGTAGCAACTCGACGGCGCCCCGCAGCGTCTCGCGCGACATCTCGTGACCGCCCCGCTTGACCGCCGGGCAGTAGGTGCAGCGCAGCGAGCAGTCGCGGGTCGGGATCACCACCATCCGGGGGTCCCCGGCCTCCAGCGCGTTGCGCGCCCGGACGGCGACCTGCTCGGCGGGGCCCAGGGCGGCGGCAGCGGCGTAGGCCCGCTCCTCCGTGGCGCCGTGGAGCTCGCCGCGGCGGGCGCGGGCAACGGCGCGCAGGGCCTCGCGCTCGCCCAGGCCGCGCAGGCGGCGGATCGCGCGGCGCAGGCGGGCGGCACGATCCGGATCGGCGTGGGCGTCCGCGAGCCGCCCGGTCAGCCACGCCGCCAGGTTGCGCGCCGGGGCCTCGTGGCGCCCGTCGAGCTCGAACCAGTCTTCCCACGCCGCGGCTGCGGCGCGCACGTCGGGGTCGTCGGGGCGCTCGCCGGCGACCAGCGGGTAGTCCCACTCCGGGTAGCCCGCCAGGCGGTGGACCGCGTCGAGCCGCACCTCGCCCTCGGCCCCGCCGCGGCGGGCGGCGCGGTGCCACGCGCGGTAGCTCCCCGACGCGAACGTGGGGACCACGAATGGCACCGGCGGGGTGCGCACGTAGAACGTGTGCGGGTGCAGCAGCTTCAGCCGCGGCAGCGCCGCGACGGTGTCCACCAGGTCGTCCAGGGTCGTGCCCCGGTTGGCCAGGATCAGGTAGGCGTCGTGGACCACCCCGCGGCGGTCGAGGGCGCCGACCACGGCCTCCACGTCGGCGGCGCGGTAGCCCTTGCCCAGCCGCCGCAGGTCGGGATCGGCGAGGCTCTCGACCCCCAGGTGGACGAACACGCCGGTGTGGTCCGGCGGGCGAGCGCGCGGGGCGCCCCGGCGCGCCTGGGCGTGGGCCGTGGCGTCCTGGAACAGGGCGGGGTCGACCGCGTCGAGCAGCGCCGCGCGGAGCGCCGAGCGGCCGCCGCGGCGGTCGACGAAGTCGCGCACCGAGGCCTGGAACGCCGCCAGCTGCAGGCCGCTGCCGCGCACCGCGGCGAGCACGGCCACCGCGCGGTCGGGGTCGCAGGGGAAGTCGTCGTCGCAGATCTGGACCCGCCGGGTGACGGGGGGCGGGGTACCGTCGAACAGGTCGTCGAGCCGGCGGCGGTAGGCCCGCAGGTGCCGCGCCACCACCGCGGCGCTGCGTCCCCGGTGGCGGCCCTTGCCCGGGGTGGTGCAGAACAGGCACGGGTGCTGGCAGCCGCGGGCGGTCTCGAGGCTCAGGCCGTGGCGCACGTGGCGCCGCCGCAGCAGGCCGAAGTCCATCGGCGAGGCGTCGGGGTCGGGGTCCGGGACCACCCCGGCGTGCCCGGCGAGCAGCAGCCGGCCGCGGTGCAGCAGCACGCCGTCGAGCGCCAGCACCGCCTCCTGGGCCGCGGCGTCCAGCCGGTCGCGGCGCAGCAGCCGTGCCAGCGCCGGCAGGGTCGTCTCGCCGGGGCCGCGCACGGCCACGTGGGCCGCCGGCAGCTGGGCCAGCGCGTGGGCCGGGGTCCAGGTCGGCAGCGGGCCGCCCACCGCGATCCATGTCTTGCTGCGCGTCGCCACCTCGTCGGTCAGCGCGCGGTGCTCGGCCAGGCACGCCTCGAGCACGGTCAGCCCCAGCAGGTCCGCGCCGGACAACGCGTCCCACAGCGCGGCCGGGTCGTCGAGCCCGCTGCGCGGGTCCAGCGTGCCCGGCACCAGCGCGCAGGGGACGCCGCCGGCCCGCAGCGCCGAGGCCAGCAGGAACGTGCCGCACGCCAGGTCGCTGCGCGGCTCGTCGGGGCGGTCCGGATCGCGGTACGGGTTCTCCAGCAGCACCACCGATCCCGGACGCCGCCGCCGGGGGTCCGACACGCGAGCCGGGGGCCGCCCGCCGGACCGCACCCGGGCGCCGGCCAGGGCCTCGGCCAGCACGGCCTCGAGCTCGTCCGCCGGGGTCCGCGCGACCCGCTCCAGGGCCACCGCCACGTGCGCGGTGCGGCCCGCGGGTCCGTCGCGCAGGTCCACCTCGAGCCGATCCGCGGGCCCCGTCGCGAGTAGCTCGCCCTCGACGCGGTCCACGTCGCCACGGGCCTCGGCGGCGCCCCCGGCGGCGCGGTACAGTCGCAGCATCGCGCCGCGCGGGACGTCGTCGCGGTACGCCCGCAGGCGGATCGGGACGCGGGGCGGAGGGGGCGCGTCGAGGACCGGGAGCGGGGGCAGCGGGGGGGACGTCGGCACGGGCCCTCAGGCGGAGCGGACCTCGAGGGTGCGGGCCAGCAGGTGGTTGCTCAGCTCCCCGGCGACGGCGTCGGCGTCGAAGCCCTCCTCGGGCGTGATCGTCACCACGATCCGGCCCCGGTGGCGGCGGCGGGTGATCGTCGCCACGTCGCGGAACGCCGCCAGCGTCTCGTCGAGGGCGCCCTCGTCGTACAGCGTCGGATCGATCGTCAGCTTCACCGGCTGGTGCATTTGGCCGTTCCCTCGGGTCGTCGGAGCCTGGCCCCCGCACGATAGCAGGGATCCCGGCGATCGCCCACGGCGTCCGCGGCGGCCACCGGGGCGATGCCGTCGTCGCCGAAGCGCTCCACGTACACGCGCCACAGCCCCGAACAGCGCGGTCGCAGCGCGCACCGGGTACACGCCGGCGGGTGGACCATCTCGGCCGCGGCCGAGACGCCCCCGGTCGACCACCACTCGTCGTGGTACACCGCCTCGCCGCCCAGCACGCACATCGGCAGCCCGCAGTGCGAGATCACCCGGGCCCGCCGGTGGGGCGGCAGCGGCGGCGCCGCGAGCTGCTCGGCTCGCCGGTGGATCCGCCGCCCCAGCGGTCCCAGCGGGCCGGTCACGACGCGCACGAAGTCGGCGGTCCGGCGCAGCGGCCCCATCGGCTCGATCGGGACCCGCGCCGGGTAGAACCGCCGCAGCGCGGCCCGCAGCTCGGGGCCGATCGCGGACAGCGGCGGCATCAGCCCCGGGTCGTCGCGCACGCGGTAGGTCGGGATCGCCAGGGTGAACACCAGGTCCAGCGGCACCCTCGGCCAGCGCCGCACTACGAACCGCACGAACGGCACCACGTCGTCGTGGTTGCCCTCGCAGATCACGTGGCACAGGGCCAGCCGCAGGCCGGCGTCGAGCGCCCGATCGATGCCGCGCAGCGTGCGCTCGAAGCCCCCCGGCGTGCCGGTCAGGCGATCGGAGCGCTCCGCGCGGTGGGCGTGCAGCGAGATCAGCACGTTGGTCGCCCCGGCGTCGGCGAGGCGCTGCGCGCGGCCGGGCTCGGCGAGGGTCATCCCGTTGGTCTGGATCTCCACCTCGGCGAAGCCCGCGGCGCGGGCGCGGCGGACCACCCCGTCGAGGTCGGGGGCCAGCGTCGTCTCGCCGCCGCTGAGCGTCAGGAACCGGGCCTTGCGCGCTAGCCGCGGCAGCAGCACCGCCACCTCCTCGGGGCTGGCGTGGTTGGCCAGGTTGCGCGGCGACTTGCAGAACACGCAGCGCTGGTCGCACGCCGCGGTGAGCTTGATCTCGGCGACGTCGCCGGCGAGGAACCGGGCGTCGCCGTCCTCGCCGAGGATCCCGATCCAGTCCAGCGGTGTGGCCGCCGGCGCCGCGCTCCGCAGCTGCGCGACGAACGCCCGGATCAGCGGCTCCCCGGCGGACGCGGGGTCGACCGGGCCGGGGACGATCACGTCGCAGCACGCCAGCCGCGCCCGAAACGAGCGGCTGGCGCCGGGGCGCAGCAGGTCCAGCGCCACCTCGGGGTCTCCGTGCCGCGCCAGCGTCACGCGCAGCGCGCCGCCGCCGGTGTCCATCCGCAGGACCCGGACCCCGTCGGGCCCGGACCCGTCCGCGGGGAACGTCCGTCGCAGCCAGTGGTCGAGTCGCGCCATCGCAGCCCTACCCTAGCCCCTGCTCACCGTCGTGGCACTCCCCGCGGTGCGCTCGCTGCTATCCTGGGCGACACCGTGGGGACGCGCTCGCCAGCCCTGACCCTGCTCGCCTTCGCCCTGATCTCGGGCGCGGGCCCCGCCCGGGCCGCGGACCCCGATACGCCGCTGGACACGATGCCGGCGTCGTTCCTCGGCGAGGCGCTGCACGACAGCGCCGGCAACGCGGTCGCCGGGGTCGGGGACGTGGACGGCGACGGGCTCGGCGACGTCGTGGTCGCCTCCCCCCAGAACAGCCAGTGGCAGGCGGGCGCGGGCAAGGTCCACCTGATCCTCGGGCGCACCGCGGGGTGGGCGACCGACGTGGACCTCGGCGCGGTGGCCGACGCCTCGTGGCTCGGCGAGGCCTACGACGACATGGCCGGCTTCGCGGTGGCCGGGGCCGGGGACGTGGACGGCGACGGGCTCGACGACATCCTGGTCAGCGCGCCGCACAACGACGAGGCGGCCCCCGACGCGGGCCAGACCTACCTGATCCTGGGGCGCTCCTCCGGCTGGGTCCCCAACGTCACGCTGCTCACCGCCGACGCCTCGTGGCTCGGCGAGGCGGACGACGACGAGGCCGGGTATGCCGTCGACGGGGCCGGGGACGTGGACGGCGACGGCTACGACGACCTGCTGATCGGCGCGTGGCAAAACCAGGAGAAGGGCTACCGCGCGGGCAAGACCTACCTGGTCCACGGCGCGCCCTCGGGTTGGGCGATGGACGTGCCGCTGGCCGGCGTCCCCGACAGCTTCCTCGGGGAGGCCGAGTCGGACTGGTCGGGCTCGACCCTGGCCGGGGTCGGGGACGTGGACGGCGACGGACTCGACGACTTCGTGATCGGCGCGTCGCGCAACGACGAGGCGGGCAACGGGGCGGGGCAGACCTACCTGTTCCTAGGCGATCCGGCGGGCTACGGCGCGTCGCTGCCGCTGGAGTACGCCGACGCGTCGTTCCTGGGCGAGGCGGACTACGACCTGGCGGGGTGGGATCTCGCCGGCGGCTCGGACGTGGACGGCGACGGGCTCGACGACCTGCTGATCGGGGCCGCCAGCTCGAGCGCGGGGGGCTACTGGTCGGGCAAGACCTACCTGATCCTCGGCCGCGTCGGGGGCTGGGCGATGGACACCCCGCTGGCCCAGGCCGACGGCTCGTGGGTCGGCGCCGAGGAGGAGGACAAGGCGGGCTACCGCCTCGACCTGCCGGGGGACGTGGACGGCGACGGGCTCGGCGACCTGCTGATCGCGGCGAGCTGGAACGGGGAGGCGGGGGCCCTCGCCGGCCAGGTCTACCTGGTGTGGGGGCGCGCGGGGGGCTGGCCCCACGAGGAGACCCTGGCGTGGGCCAACGCGTCGTACCACGGCGAGGCCGACGGCGACGTGGCCGGGCGCGCCGCGCGGGGGGCCGGGGACGTGGACGGCGACGGCTACGACGACCTGGTGATCGGGGCGCCGAGCAACGACGACGCCGGGGACTACGCGGGCAAGGCCTACCTGGCGTTCGGCGGGCCGGGCTGCACCGACCTGGACGACGACGGCGACGGGTACGTCGACGTCGCCTGCGGCGGCACCGACTGCGAGGACGGCGACCCGTTGGTGTCCCCGGGCGCCCCCGAGGTGTGCAACGGGATCGACGACGACTGCGACGGACTGGTCGACGACGCCGACCCCGACATCCCCGACGCGGACGGCGACGGCGCCCCCGCCTGCTCCGACTGCGACGACGCCGAGCCGCTGGCGTTCCCCGGCAACACGGAGTCCTGCAGCGGGATCGACGACGACTGCGACGGGCTGGTCGACGACGCCGACCCCGACATCCCCGACGCGGACGGCGACGGCGCCGGCGCGTGCTCCGACTGCGACGACCTCGACCCGCTCAACGCGCCCCACTTCACGGAGACCTGCGACGGGCTGGACAACGACTGCGACGGCAACCCGGGCCCCGACGAGATCGACGCCGACGGCGACGGGTTCATGGCCTGTGGGTTCGACTGCGACGACGGCGACCCGGCGGTGCACCTCGGCGCGCCGGAGGACTGCACCGACGGCATCGACAACGACTGCGACGGCGCGGTGGACGGCGACGACGTCGAGTGCGCCGGGGACGACGACACCGCCGGGGACGACGACACCGCCGGGGACGACGACACGGCGGGAGACGACGACAGCGCCGTGGAGGGGCCCGGCACGATCGGCTGCGGGGCGTGCCACGCGGCCCCGGGCCGAGGCAACCTGATCGCCCCAGCCCTGCTCGCGGCGCTGGTCCTCGCCCGGCGGTCACGGTAGCGGCGCGAACTCCCCGTCCCCGAACAGCTCGCGGTACAGCGCGTGCAGCCCCAGGCAGCGGTCCGCGGCGGCGCAGCGGCCGGCCTGGGGGCACGGCGCGCGCAGCTTCTCGCCGGCTCCCGGCTGCTCGGCTCCGCCCTCGCGGATCCGGTCCTCCGGCGGGGGCTGTAGCGCGGCGACCACGTCGGGCCCGAGCCCCGGGGTACGGGTCAGCACGCAGGGCGGGACCTGGTCGCCGAGGCCCTGGCGCAGCAGCAGCTCGCGCAGCGGGGCGGGCAGCGCGGCGACGACGGCCGCCACGTCGCTCCAGCGCGGCGCGAAGGCGCGGTAGCGGGCGGGGTCGGCCGACGACGGCGACGGCACCAGCACGCTCTGTGGCGCCGGCATCCCGAGCCCCTCGGCCCACGCCACGGTGGCGGCGATGTCGTCCAGGTTGTCGCGCACCAGGATCAGGTGGGAGCGCACCGCGAAGCGCGCCACCGCCGCGGCGATCCCGCGGCAGGTCTCGTCGAACGAGCCCGGCACGCCGGCGACCGCGTCGTGGATCGCCGCGCGGGAGCCCAGCAGCGGGATGTCCACCGCGTCCAGGCCCGCGCGCTGCAGCGCGTCGGCGCGGCCGGGGTCGGCCAGCGCGCGCCCCGAGGTCCAGGCCTCGACGGCGCGGTACCCCAGCCCGCGGGCCACGCCCAGCAGGTGGGGCAGGTCGGGGTGCTCCAGCGGCTCGATCGCCACCAGCCGCAGCCGGTCGAACCCCCGCCTCCGCCCCTCCTCGAGCGCCGGCTCGAACCGCGCCAGATCGTCCAGCGGCCAAGCCGCGCGGTGCTCCTCCTGGACGATCCGCGTGGTGCAGTAGGTGCACGCGTTGCGGCAGCCGGTGCGGATCACCAGCGAGACCGCGCCCTCGTCCTCGTGGTAGCGCGCCGGGGCGATCTCCTCCGGTCGCCGCGCGGGATCGTGGCGGTGCAGCAGCAGCGCCTCGACCGCGTCCCCGGCGACCACGGGCTGCCCGCCGGCGCGCAGCGCCTCGGCCTCCCGCCGCAGCGCGTCGTCCTCCCCGTCGAGCCACAGCGCCTGCGCCCCGTGCGCGCGGACCCGATCCCACAGCCGCCCCAGCTGCCCGCGCAGCGACGGATGCGGCACGGCGCGGGCCAGCACCGCGGTGTCGTCGCCCGTCGCGTGGGCCAGGTTGCGCAGCCCCGCCAGGCTCTGGACCTGGGCCCCCGGGACCCGCACCAGCCGGTCGTGCAGCGCCGCGTCCGGGTGGCGCACCGTCACCGCCACCGCCGCGGGCCGCAGGCCGGCCACCCGCGCCGCCGTCCGCGCGTAGGCCAGCGCCCGCCCGTTGGTCACCAGCGCCACGTCGCCGGCGCCGCCACGGCGCGCCGCGTGGACCACCGCCGCGAGCTCGGGGTGCAGCGTCGGCTCCCCCGGGCCGGTGAGCACCAGCACCGCGGGGCGCTCGCGCTCGGCCGCGGCGCGCGCGGCGTCGGGCGCCAGCGGGGCGTCCGGCTCGATCGGGCACGCCTCGCAGCGGCAGTTGCAGTCGCCCGCGACCGGGAGCCAGGCGACACGGGGCGGATCGGCCATGGGACGATCATCGGGCCGCGGTGACGGGCGGGGCAAGCGCGGCAGCGCGCGTGGGAGGTTGGGAGCGGCCGATCGGTGGGATACTCTCGGGGCGATGGTCGCGACCCTCACCGAGCTGCAGCGCGAGGACGTCGCCCGCGAGCGGCGCCACTGGGTGCGCATCGCGCGCGCCTGCAACAACCGCTGCGCGTTCTGCCTCGACGCCGACGCCCAGGACGGCACGATGGTGCCCGCCGGCGAGGTCGAGGCCGAGCTGCAGCGGGGCCGCAGCCAGGGCGCCACGCGGCTGATCCTCAGCGGCGGGGAGGCGTCGATCCACCCGGACTTCCTGGCGCTGGTGCGCCGCGGCAAGCAGCTGGGCTACACCCACGTCCAGACGATCACCAACGGGCGGGTGTTCGCCTACCGCCGGTTCGCGGCGCAGGCGATCGCGGCCGGGCTCGACGAGGTCACGTTCTCGCTGCACGGCCACACCGCGGCGCTGCACGACGGCCTCACCGGGGTGGAGGGCTCGTTCGACCAGGCGGTGGCGGGGATCCGCCACGCGGTGGGCAGCGGGCGCCTGATCGTCAGCGGCGACGTCGTGATCAACCGCCGCAACCTCGAGCACCTGCGGGACGTGCTCGAGACCTTCGTCGGGCTCGGCGTGCGCGAGGTCGACCTGCTGATGGTGATGCCGTTCGGGCGGGCCTCGCCGGGGGCCGGCGGCGACCTGCTGGTGGACCCGGAGGCGGCGCTGGAGCCGCTGCAGCGCGCGCTGGAGTGGGCCGAGCGCCGGTCGATGACGGTGTGGACCAACCGCCTCGACCCGCGCCTGCTCGAGGGGCGCGAGCAGCTGATCCAGGACCCGCACAAGCTCCACGACGAGGTCCGCGGGCGCCGGCGGCTGATGGCCGATCTGGTGGCCGGCCGCCCGATGCGCTGCGCCGGGGAGCGCTGCTCGCACTGCTTCATCCACCCGCTGTGCACGGCGATGCGCGGCGCGGTGGCGGCGGTCCGCCGCGGCGTGCCGGAGCTGCTGCAGGTCGACCTGCCCGGCGGCGACGACGTCGAGCGCCACCGCGACCTGCTCGATCGCCCCCGGGCCGCGCTGTGGGTCCGGGCCGCGGACGCCGCCGAGGCGGTGGCGATCCCGGGGGCCGACCGCGCCGCGGCGCTGTGGCTGCAGCTGCGCGACCCGCGGGGGTTGCGCCGGGTGCTGGCCGCGGCGGGGATCGGCGCCCCGGTGCGGCTGATCTCGGCCGGCGGGCCGCTGGGCGCCGCCGCGCGGCTGGCCGTGCCGGAGTGGATGGCGGTGCTCGAGCGGGGCTCCGCGGCGCGGCTGGCGGCGCTGCCCGCGCGACCCGGGACCCGCCGGCTGCTGCGCGCCTGGCCCGCGGCGACCCTGCGCGAGGAGCTCGAGCACGGCGTCCCGCTGGGCGAGCTGCACGCGCTGGGGCCCGCCGACGGCTGGATCGACCTGCCCCCGTGCTGCACCGGGGCCGACGACGTCGCCTACGACGACCCCCTGCCGCTGGCGGTGCTCGACCGCGACGGACGCGTCGACCCCGACGCCTACGTCGAGCACTTCGTGCGGTACCGCTACCGGGTCAAGAGCCTGCGCTGCGCCGCGTGCCGCTTCGACGGCCGTTGCCGCGGGGTCCCGGTCCACCGCGCGCGCCTCGACGGGCTCGCCGCGCTGCGGCCGCGGCCCGCCGCCGGGGAGCGCTGAGCGGTGGGCCACCACCTGCTGCTGGTGCCGCTGCTGCTGCTGGCGGTCAGCGCGTTCCGCGACGACCTGCTCCACCGGCGGATCTTCAACCGCCGCCTGGTCCAGGGCCTGATCGCGGGGGTCGCCGCCTACGGGCTGCTGGGCGCGCTGGAGTGGGCCGGGGTCCCCGCGCCGTGGTGCTCGGGCCCCGCCCCGGCGGGCCCGCTGCACTGGAGCGGGGCCGTGGCGCTGTCGCTGGGCGTCGGCCTGGGGGTGGCGATCGTGCTGTGGCTGCTGGGGATCTGGGCCGCCGGCGACGCCAAGCTGTTCGCCGTGCTGGCGTTCCTGATCCCGCCGGCGCTGTACACCCGCTCGTACCTGCCGGGGTTCCCGGGGCTGCCGATCCTGGTCAACGTCTTCGCGCTGGTGTTCCTGTACCTGATCGCCGACCTGCTGGTGACCCGGGGCCCCGCCGCGTGGGCCGCGCTGCGCGACCCCGGCCGCCGCCGCGAGCTGCTGCGCGCCGCCCCCGGCGCGGCGCTGGGGATCGTGCCGCTGCTGCTGGTGCTGGTGGCGATGTTCGCCGGCCTGCGCGCGATCCGCGAGGCGGCCAGGGAGGGGCTGACGCCGTGGCTCCACGTCGGCGACTTCACCCTGTTCCTGGTCCTGTTCGTGGTGTTCCGCCCGCTGGCCGCGCTGGCCCACAGCCGCGCCGGCGCGATCGCGTTCACGATCGCCAGCCTGGCGGCGCTGCTGTTCCTCGCCGAGCGCCAGGGGCTGGCGGCGCTGCCCGCGCTGGTCACGCCGAGCCTGTTCGCGCTGGCGCTGCTGCTGTTCGCGCGGCTGTACACCGGGGTGGCGACGACGACCCAAGTGATCCGCGTCGGCGACCTGCGGCCGGGGATGGTGCTGGGCCGGCAGAGCCTGTCGATCCTGCGCTCCCGCGAGGCCGACGAGGTCGAGGCGATGGGTCCCGGCGCGCCGGGCCCGGACGAGGAGCGGCCCAACTCGACGAGGGTGCCGAGCCGGATCGGGACGATGTCGGCGGACGGCCTCGAGAAGGAGCAGATCCGCTACATCCGCACGCGCTACGACGACGACCGCGAGGTGCAGATCGAGCGCACCGTGCCGTTCTCGCCGTTCCTCGCCGCGGGGGCGCTGCTCACGGCGGTGCTGGGCGGGCCGGTCACCGCGCTGCTGCGGCAGTAGAATGCGCCCAGCCGGGGAATGGGTCGCGCCGCCGGGGCGTTGTCGACCCGTGCGAGAGGGGACGGTCACCGTGCGCCACTGGATCGCCACCGGAGTCGTCGCCGCGCTGCTGCTCGCCCCCGCCCCGGGCGGGGCGCGGACGCTGGCGGTGCTGCCGCTGGAGCAGGCCGCGGGCAGCGACGAGCACGCCGGGCTCGGGATCGCGCTGGCCGGGATGCTGGTCAGCGATCTGTCGCGGGTCGACGCGCTGCAGCTCGTGGAGCGCGACCGGCTCGACGCGCTGCTGGACGAGGTCGACCTCGGCGCCAGCGGGTACCTCGACCCGGCCACCGCCCAGCGGCTGGGCCAGGGGCTGGGCGCGGAGCTGGTGATCACCGGCAGCTACTCGGTGGTCCAGGCCCGGTTCCTGCTCGACGCCCGCGTCGTCGAGGTACAGAGCGCCGCGGTGCTGCACGCCGCCGACGCCCAGGGCAGCGCCGACGACTTCGTCACCGTCGAGAAGGACCTGGTCGAGGCGCTGATCGGCGCCCTCGAGGTGCAGCTCAGCTCGGGGGTCCGCCGCCAGATCCTGTCCGACGCGCCGACGGAGAGCTTCCCGGCGTTCTCGGCGTACGGCGAGGGGCTCGACCACCAGGCCGCGGGCCGCATCGAGGAGGCCAAGCGGGCGTACGAGAGCGCCGTCTCGGCCGACCCCGAGTTCGTCGCCGCGCGGGAGGCGCTGTCGGCGCTGCGGACCCTGGTGGAGGAGGAGAAGGCCCGCGCCGCGAGCGAGGCCGACAGCGCCGAGCAGGCCGTGTTCCGCCGGGTGCTGGCCGCGTTCCCCGACGAGCGCGAGCTGCCGCCGGGCTACGAGCACGACACCGCCTCGCTGGCCGGGCTGTCGCTGCGCTGGCTGGTGCTGCGCGAGCAGGGCCGCCACTGCCAGTGCTACGAGGAGATGTGGCACTACCTCGACCGCGTCGGCTGGCAGGTCCAGCAGCCGGTGGAGTGGGGCCGCGACGACGACCTGCCGGTGACCACGATGCGCGCCGCCATCGAGCTCGGCCTGATCGAGCACCCCGGCCGGCTGCGCACGATCCCGTTCGACCGCCCCGACGTGGCCAGCTACCCGCACCTGTGGTCCGATCCGCAGCGCTTCGTGATGGACTACACCGCCGGCGATCCCGACGCCACCGTCGGCGAGGGCCTGATCCCGACGATGAAGCACTGCTTCGGGCCCGCCGAGCAGCTCGCCGAGGTGGAGAAGATCCAGGCGCGGGTGGAGCGGCACGGGCTCGGCGGGTTCGAGGGCGACGCCGAGGACCGGCCCGGCGTGACCTTCGCCGAGCAGCTGGAGTCGCTGTGGTGCTACCTGCGGGCCAAGCACCTCGGCGTCGACGACGGGGTCGCGGCGCGGATGGAGGCGCTGGTGGCGGCCAACCCGGATGGCGAGGCCAACGCGTGGGCGGTGCGGCGCGCCGAGCGGGTGGTGGAGGCCGGCGACCTGTGGGACCGCTGGCACGCCACCCGCCGCGGACTCTCCGACGAGACGCTGGTGGCGGTCACCCGGGCGGTGGCCGAGGGACGGGGCGGGCCGCTGGACTGGGACGACCCGTACTGTGCCAGGGCCGCCGGGTGGAAGCGCGATCAGGCCGAGCACGACTGGGCGGCCTACCAGGAGGAGCGCGACGACGACGACCGCCGGCGGCTGGAGTCGACGGTGGCGCGGATGGGCTGGGTCGCCAGCAACCTGCTGGACCTGGGCTGCATCGAGGGCTACCCGGGGGTCGCGTCGGACGTCTACGAGGTCTACGCGTTCGTCGCCACCGCCGAGGAGCGCAAGCGCCCCGACCACGCCGCGGACGAGGTGTGCGTGCAGGCCTTCGAGCAGGTCGCCGGCGTCGTCGATCCGGCCAAGCTGGAGTACGCCGGCGACCAGCCGGACACGCTGGCGCTGTACGCGCTGCAGGCGCTCGACTTCTACTACGCCAACCTGCTGCGCCCCCGCTGCGTCGAGGACGTGCGCCCCTGAGTCACCCGCCGTCGCCGGGCCCCGGGACCGGCGGGGTCGGCGTGATCGAGACCTCGAGCAGGTCGTACAGGTCGTTGTTCTCCGTCGACTGGCGGATCGAGCCCGTGGTCCCCAGCATCATCGTCAGCGCCGGGCGGGACCACACCTCGCCGAGGGTGTCGGTCGCCTCGCAGCGGAACTCGCCGGCGTCGTTGCGGACCTGCATCTGGAACAGCGCCTGCTCGCCCACGATGCGCTCCAGCGTGACCACCAGCTGGCGCGCCGGGAAGCAGCGCGACCGCTTGGGGATCCGGCCGACGCCCTCGGGGACCTCCTCGATCGGCACGGGCTCGCTGTGGAGCACCAGCGAGGCTCCCGGGACCAGGCGGCCCTCGAACGGCTGCCCGTCGAGCACGACGGTGACGTCGAGCACCCCGGGGTCCTGCTGTGCGGCGGCGGCGCCGGCGAGCAGCAGCGCGAGCATGGCGGCGGCGATCCTCATCCCTCGTCCTCCGGTCTGGGGCGCGCGATCTCGGCGCGGAAGTGGCGGTCGACGCCGGTGAGCAGGCCGCGGGCCGCGGCGCGGTCCATCGCCGCGGCGAGGGCCTCGCGCCAGCGGTCCAGGTCGGCCAGCTCGAGCGTCTCCCACGGCGTCAGCAGCCGCAGCTCGCGGGCCCCGAGCGTGGCGGCCAGGTCCACCAGCGCGGCCAGCTCGCCGACGTTGGCGGAGCCCACCGGGACGGCGACGGTGGTGCGGGTCCGCGGCGGCGCCAGCGCGGCCAGCCGGCGCAGCCCCGCGGTGGCCTGCTCGAACGCGCCCGGGACGCGCACGACCCGGTCGTGGTCCGCGGGGGTGGCGCGATGGAGCAGCACCGCGACGCCGCCGACGCCGGCGGCGACGAGCCCCGCGGCGTAGCGCTCGTAGGCCAGCATCCGGCCGTGGGTCAGCACCTCGACGGTGCCGGCGCCGGCCCCGCGCAGCGCGGCGATCCACTGCGGCAGGTCCTTGCGCAGGGTCGGCTCGGGACCACACAGCGTGACCCAGGCACCCCCCAGCGGCCCCTGCCGGCGCAGCTCGGCCAGCCCCTCGGCGGGGTCCTCGTGGCGGCGCAGCCCGGCGTCGAGCGTCAGCGGGGTGCCCACGTTGGAGTCCCCCGCCAGCGCCAGCACGCGCCGCTCGCCGCCCGGGGCCCCGCGGTCCTGGCCCAGCCGCGACAGGGCGCCCAGCGCGGCGATCACGGAGCCCGGATCGGGCGGATCGTCCGGGGCCCGCTGCACCGCCCGCAGGCAGGCGTCGAGCAGCCCGACGCGGTGCGGGGTGTGCTCCGCCAGCGCGGCGAACAGCCGGTGGACCGCGGCCACCTGCGGGTCGGCGAAGCGCCACGGCCGCTCGGCGAAGTAGCCGCCCAGCGGCGCGCCGTGGACCGGGTCCCCGCGCTCCTCGGCGAGCAGCCCGTCGCGGGCCGCGCGGTGGTACATCGCGACCCCGGGGTGGAACCGCACGTCGTTGACGTTGATCGCCGCGAACAGCGCCTCGACCCGCTCCTGCCTCATCGCCGCGGCGTTGTGGCGCAGGCCGTCCAGCGTCTGCCACGGGTGGAACAGCACGAAGCTGCCGACCGTGTCGGGCATGAACGCGTCGGGGTCGTGGCGCGCCCGCAGCCGCCGCAGCACGGCCAGCGCGCCGCGCACGTCGGCCTCGCTGCCGCGGTTGAAGCGCCGCAGGTCGTCGTCGCGGAAGCTCTCCAGCCCGACGACCCCGATCCGGAACGTGCAGCCGGCGGCGGCGGCGGCGGTCAGCAGGCGGTCGAGCGCGGCCTCGTCGCGGGCCACGCTGGCGGCGTTGAACTGGCCGCTGAAGATCACCGGCCGCAGGCCGTGGCGCCCGGCGTCGCGCAGCAGCGCGGTCAGCCCCGCGACGTGGTCCTCGGGGAACGGCAGCGCGATCTCGCGGAGCTCCGGCAGCGCCCGCTGCAGCGCCACGACCTGCTGCGCCAGCCGGCGGCGCTTCTCGTCCTCCGGGAGCGCCTCGTGGCCCCACGCGGCGTTGCAGTACGCGCACCCGCGGTCCGCGACCTCGGGGCCCAGCGCCAGGTCGCGGTAGTGCGGGTTGTCGGCCACCGGCGCGCCGTACGGGCAGGCGCTGATCGTCACGTGGGCCATCTCGTGGGGCACCGGCGGGGTCCCGACGAAGTGGTACTCGAAGCGCGGCTCGAAGCGCGGGGCGCCGGTCCCGACGTCCAGCGCGTCCCGGGCCTCGGCGGCGTCGGCGGCGCCGGCGATGGTGGCCACCACGGCGTCCACCGGATCGAGCTCGCGCAGCGCCGCGGGGATGTCGCCCGGCTGGGCCGGGTCGAGGCTGATCACCCGCGCCCCGGACTCGGCGCGCAGCCGCTCGGGGAGCCACGGCAGCCAGTGGGCCCAGGTGGCGACGAACGAGGGCCGCCGGCGGCGCAGCCCGTCGATCAGCTCGTCGAGCGCGGCGGCGTTGCGCGCGTCCTCGCCGGGCCGGATCCCCACGACCCACGACTGGCTGTCGATGCCCAGCCGCTTCAGCTCGCCGGCGACCACCGCGAGCTGGGTGTTGCCGGCGAAGCGGTGCCGCTGCGCGATGGTGTGGAACAGCAGCAGGATCACGTCCCGCTCCGGGGGGCGGAGCGTCGCGACGGGGCGGGGCGGCTGGGGGCGCGAGCGGGCCAAGGGCGATCTCCACGCGGCCGCAGGACCGCCCCCGAACGGTACCACGCCGCCGCCGCGATCTCGCTCGCCGGGATCGGCGGCGGCCGCGGATGCCGGCGGGCCGGCTTTCGTGTCACAGTGGGCGGATGGAGGAGCGCACCCCCGCCGCGCCGCTGCGCGTGCTGCTGATCCGGGCCGCGCCCGTGGGGCTCGCCTTCCGGCCGGTGGGCCCGCCCGCGGTGGCGGCGCCGCTGGGGCTGCTGTCGGTGGCCGCCGCGCTGCGCCGCGACGGGCCGCCCGGCGCGACGATCACGGTGCGCAACCTGGCCACCGACGTCCGCTCGCTGGACGAGCTGCCGGCGCTGATCCGCGGCGACGCCCCCGACCTGGTCGGGATCAGCGCCCTGACCCTCGACGAGCCCCGGCTGTTCGCCACCGCGCGCGCGGCGCGGGCCGCGTGCCCCGCCGCGGCGATTGTCGCCGGCGGCCCCCACGCGACGCTGGACCCCGGGCGCTGCCTGGCCGAGCCCGCGCTCGACGGCGTGGTCGTCGGCGAGGGGGAGCAGACCTTCGCCGAGCTGGCGCGGGCCCTGGCCGCGGGTCGCGATCCCGCCGGGATTGCAGGTCTGCACTGGCGCACCGCCGGCGGCGAGGTGCGCCGCGGCCGGCGCCGCCCGTTCCTCGCCGAGCTGGACGAGCTGCCGCCGCTGGCGTGGGACCTGGTGGACCTGGCGACCTACTCGCGGCTGTTCAACTTCCACGACCTGCCGCCCCGCGCGCCGCCGTACGCGCCGCTGCTGAGCAGCCGCGGCTGCCCGTGGCGCTGCACCTACTGCCACAACCTGTTCGGGCGCCGGGCGCGGCTGCACTCGGCGGCGCGGGTGGTGGACGACGTGGCGCGGCTGGTGCGCGACCACGGCGTCGGCGAGGTCCACTTCGTCGACGACGTGTTCAACGTCCACCGGCCCCGGATGCGGGCGATCTGCGAGGGGCTGGCCGCCCGCGGGCTGCGGGTCGCGCTGGCGTTCCCCAACGGCCTGCGCGGCGACATCCTCGACGGCGAGGACCTGGCTGGGCTGCAGCGCGCCGGGTGCTACTCGGTGACGTTCGCCGTGGAGACGGCCTCGCCGCGGCTGCAGGCGCTGATCCGCAAGAACCTCGACGTGGACCGCGTGCTGGCCAACGCCCGCACCGCCGTCGAGCTGGGGCTGATCACGTCGGGGTACCTGATGCTCGGGTTCCCCACCGAGACCCGCGAGGAGATGGAGGCCACCGTCGCGGCGGTGGAGCGCAGCGCGCTGGACCTGCCGCGGGTGTTCACGCTGTGCCCCTACCCCGGCACCGCGATCTTCGAGCTGGCGGTGGAGCACGGCTTCGAGCCGGCGGGCCGCGGCGGCGGCGACTACGACTACGACCAGGCCGCGACCAACGCCTCGCCGCTGTCCGACGAGGAGCTGGCCGAGGTGCTCGCCGAGGCCCAGCGGCGGCTGTACTCGTACGCTCCGCGGCTGCGGCGCCTCGAGCGGCTGCTGCGGACCCACCCGGACCCCGACAGCCCGTTCTTCGCGCTGCCGTTCTGGGAGAACGTGCGGCGGCGGCTGGGCGAGACCGCCGGCCCGGTGGCGGCGAGCGCGGGAGCACGGCCCACCGGCCGCTCCCCCCGCCCGACGGGCCGCGCCGCCGACGTGGTGCTGCTGTTCCCGCCGCTGGCGCCCGGGTTCGAGATCCCCGAGCTGGGGCTGCCCCAGCTGACGGCATCGCTGCGCGCGGCCGGGGCGCGGGTCGAGCAGCGCGACCTCGACGCCGAGCTGGTCCACCGCGCGTGGGCCACCCCGGACGCGATGGAGGCCGTGCTGCGGCGCCCGGGGTGGCGACGGTTGCTGGCGGGGCGGCCCACCGCGGGGCGGTCCGCCGACGGCGCGGCGGCGCGGGGGATGGCGCGGGCCTACCGCGAGCAGCCCGCGGCGCGCCACGTGCTGCTCGAGGAGCTGATCGAGGCGTGGCGCCTGGCGCCCCCGTCGCCGGTCCTCGACGACGTGCTCGCCTGGGTCGAGGCGGGCCACGATCGCCTCGACCGCGGCCTCGCCGACGGCGTCTCCGACCTGCTCGCCGCGGGCCCCCCGCGGCTGGCCGGGCTGTCGCTGTGCACGCCGCGGCAGCTGGGCCCGGCGCTGCGCACCGCGCGGCTGCTGCGCGAGGCGGGCTGCGCCACCGTCCTGCTCGGCGGGCCGTGGGCCCGCGCGGCCGCCGGGGCGCTGCCGGGCTGGCCGGCGCTGCTGGACCACGTGGACGGGATCGCCACCGGCGAGGCCGAGGCCACGCTGACCGCGGCGCTGGCCGCGGTGGCCGACGGGCGGGACCTGGCCGGGACGCCGGGGCTGGTGGTGCGCCGCGGCGGCGTGGTTCGGGGCGCACCCCCCGCGCCCTCCGTCCCGCTGGCCGAGCTGCCGCTGGCGGACTACGCCGGGCTCCCGCTGGCGCTGTACCCCCGCCAGCGGCTCCCGCTGCGGACCCGCCGCGGCTGCCCGTGGGGGCGCTGCCTGTTCTGCCACCACGTCCAGACCGGCGCGGGCGCCGCGGCCCCGGGCGACCCGCCGCTGCCCGCGGCGCAGGCCGTGGACCAGCTCGAGGCGCTGGTCCGCGCCCACGGGCTCGCCGAGTTCGAGCTGGCCAACCTGTCCACCCCGGTGCCCGAGCTGCTGGCGCTGGCCGACGGGATCGCCGCGCGCGGGCTGCCCGTCCGCTGGCGCGCCCTGGCGCGGATCGAGCGGGGACTGGACCGCGCGGCGCTGCGGCGGCTGGAGCGCGGGGGGTGCCGCGGCCTCGAGCTGGGGCTGGAGTCGGTCGCCGGCGCCGACCTGCGCCGGGTGCGCAAGGGGATCGACGCCGCCGACCTGGACGGGATCCTGGAGGCCGCCAGCGGCACCGAGGTCGCGATCTCGCTGTTCGTGATGGGGCTCCCCGGGCAGCGCCGCGAGGACCTGGACGCCACGCTGGCCTACGGCGTGGCGCGCCGCGAGCGGATCGCGGGCTGGACGCTGCAGCCGTTCCGCCTGGGCCGCGCCACCGCCGCGTGGGACGACCCGGCGTCGCTGGGGCTCGAGATCGAGCCCGCCGCGGCCACCTCGGTGGACGTCTTCGACCTGCCCCACCGCGGCGGGGACGGCGTGCCCTACGAGGACTTCGTGCGGCGCGCGATGGCCGCGGCGATGGCGTTCGCCCGCCGCCCCGGGGGGCGCGAGCCGACCCTGTGGGACGTGCGCAGCCGGATGCTGGGGATCCGTGGCCCCGGTCCCCCCGGCTCCTCCGCGACGGGGGCGCCGCCGCGGCGCGCGCTGCTGGTCCGGCTGGATGCGCTGGGGGCGCGGGGTGCCGGGGACGAGCTGGGCCTGCTGGCCGGAACGCTGCCGGCGCTGGTGGTGCTCCGCGCCGGGGCCGAGCAGCTCGGCGCCGCCCAGCGGCTGGCGCGGCTGGCGCGGATCCTCGAGCCCGGCTGCACGGTGGCGCTGGTGGGCCCCGCGGTGCAGGCCCTCGCCGCGGCCCCGCGCACCGCCGCGGCGTTCGATCTATCGTGGAGCGGGGAGGACGAAGAGGAGCGATGAGCGACCTGCTGGTCCTGCTCGGCAGCGCCCGCCGCGGCGGCAACAGCGACGTGCTCTGCGGCGAGGCGATCGCCGGCGCCCGCGAGGCCGGGGCCACCGCGCGGCGGGTCCGGCTCGCCGAGCGCCGGCTGCACCCCTGCCGCGGCTGCCTGCGCTGCCGCCCCGGGGGCTGCCGGGCCCACGACGACGACGGCGACGGCCTGCTCGCCGAGATGCTCGCCGCCCGGGCGCTGCTGTTCGCCACCCCGGTGTACTTCTGGAACGTCTCGGGCCTGATGAAGACGCTGTGGGACCGGATGCTGCCGCTGGCGGGGCTGGACCTGACGCGCGAGCCGGTGGGGATGGAGCCGCTGCTGCGCGGCCGCCGCGCCGGGTCGATCGTGGTCCAGGAGGAGGCCCAGGGTCCCCACGCGTCGATTGTCCGGCTGTTCTTCGAGCGCAACCTCGCCGACTTCGGCCTCGAGCACGTCGGCGACGTCTACGCCTACGGCGCGCTGCGGCGCGGCGAGGTCCGGGGCGACGCCGCGGCGCTGGCGGCCGCCCGGGCGCTGGGCCGCCGGCTGGTGGAGCGGGGGTAGTCGGTGCGGTTCGCGGACGAGGCGGAGCCGGCCCCACGGGTGATCCGGGTGCGCCACGCCGAGCGCGGCGACGCCGCCGCGGTGGCCCCGCTGCTGTGCGCGCCGCGCCCCGGCCTGGTGGAGCTGCTGGGATCCGACGGGGGCGCCCGCCGGGCCGCGCGGGCGCTGTTCCGCGGCGAGCGCACGCTGGAGAGCTTCCAGCACGCGTGGATCGCCGAGGCCGCCGCCGGCGTGCTCGCCGTGGTGCTGGTCGTGCCCGCGTCCCACGTGGCGGCGTCCCGGGTTCGCACCGGGCTGACGATGATCGCCGCCGCTCCATGGCGCGCGCCGCGGATCGTCGGCCTCGGCCGGGTCCTCGACGAGCTGATGCTGCCCGTCCCCGCCGCGGCGAGCTTCCTGGCGGCGCTGGCGGTCCGCGACGGGGACCGCGGCGCGGGGCTCGGCCGCACCCTGCTGCACACCGCGATCGCCGCGGCGGCCCACGACGGCTGCCGCCGGATCTGCCTCGACGTGGGGATCGAGAACGACGGCGCGCGGCGGTTCTACGAGCGGCTGGGGTTCGTCGAGGTGGCCCGCACCCGGACCCCCGAGGGGCTGCGCGACCGCGTCGGTACCCGCGGCCTGATCCGCCTCGAGAAGACCCTCCTGGGGCTGGACCCCGTCTAGTCGCCGAACGGCCGCAGCTCGCCGTCGCCGCGGCGGTCGAGGTAGGCCTGGAACGTCCCCGAGCACCGCGCCCGGCGGGTGCAGTCCCGGCAGCGCGGCGGCTTGAGGAACGGCTGGTCGAGCACGTAGACCTTGAGCACGTCGGCGATGATCGCGGCGTCGGGCACCGCGGGCCGCTGCACCCGGGCGGCGACGCAGAGGGGGAACCCGACCAGCCCGTGCAGCCCGTCCCGGTCGACGATCTCGTCGTAGCGCGGGGCCAGCTCGTGGTAGGGGCGGTGGGCGGCCTTGGGGCGCACCGGGATCAGGCAGATCGGCAGCCCCAGCTGCTCCTCGACGAACCGCAGCAGCGCCGGCGCGGCCGCCAGGTTGGGCCGCATCAGGTTGGCGTGGACGAACACGTCGACCCCCAGCCGGGTGAGGTGCTCGATCGCCCGCAGCGCCTCGGCGTGGCTCCCCGCCACCCCGGTGAGCGCGTCGTGGATCGCCGCGTCGGCGGCGTACAGCGGCAGGGCCACGGCGCCGAGCCCGGCGTCGACCAGCGCCGCGGCGCGGTCGGCGTCGGCCAGCGGGGCGGCGGTGGTCAGCGCCTCGAAGCGGGTGAAGCCCGTCGCCCGCGCCGCCGCGAGGATCGCGTCGAGGTCCGGGTGCAGCAGGGGCTCGTTGCCCACCAGCCCGAGCCGCTGCCGGCGGGCCTCGCGGTTGCCGGCGAGCCAGCGCTCGACCTGCGCCAGCGGGGTCGGGGGCAAAGGCTTGGCCAGGCAGAACACGCAGTCGTAGGCGCAGGGGTTCTGCAGGTGCAGCAGCGGCAGGGGCAGCACCTCGGGGCGGCGTGCGATCAGGCGGGCCTGGCGCGCCAGGCTCCCGCGCAGCACCGCCGTCAGCGGGTTGTGGTCCCGTGGGGCCGGCGTGTCCGCGGCGCCACGCTCGGCCTCGAGGGCGTCGAGTGTGCGCTGCACGGCGTGGCCCAGCGCCAGCTGCTGCTCGACGATCCGCCGCGGCGCCGAGCCCTCGGGGTAGGCCTCGCGCAGCAGCTCCAGGTTGCGCGCCCGCGACCGGCGCAGCCCGTCGAACGACTCCAGCTCGAACACCGAGCCGATGCGGTACGGCCCGCGCAGCCCCGGCAGCGCCTTCTCGCAGAAGATCGCCGCGTCGCCGTACAGCACGCCGTCGGTGTCGACGAGCATGTCGCCGCTCAGCATCGCCGGCTCCACCGCGCTGCCCAGGTTCTGGATCCGCAGGGTCCGGCCGCGGGACGCCAGCCGGTCGGCGAGGGCCACGGCGCGGCGCAGCCCGTCGCAGAACCGGTCGCGGGCCTCGTCGTCCCAGCCGGGCCCCATCGCGTAGCAGCACTGCACGGTCTCGACCCCGCGCTCGGCCAGCGCGGCGACCCGCGCGGGCAGCTCCCCGGCGGCCTCGGGGGTGACGACGATGTTGACGAAGTGCGGCACCCCGGAGCGCACCAGCCGGTCCAGCGCCCGCTCCACCTCGGCGGCGGACGCGGCGGCGTCCCCGCGACCCGAGGGGGGGCGGTGCCGGGCCTGGGCCCGGCGGTCGCCGTCCATCGAGAACAGCACGCGGGCGTCGAAGCTCTGCAGGAACCGCAAGAACTCCTCGTCGAGCAGCAGCCCGTTGGTCGTGACCGTGAAGCGGATCCGCTTGCCGCGTTCCCCGGCGAGGCGGTGGGCTCGCTCGATCGTACGCTCGACCTCGGCGCGGCGCAGCAGCGGCTCTCCGCCGAAGAACTGCAGCTCGAGCTCGTCGCGCGCCGAGGTCAGCAGCAGGTCGACGGCGCGGTCGAGGACCTCGGGCGGGCTGTGCCGCGGATGGCCGCCCCGCGGCCGCAGGTCGACGAGGCAGTAGCGGCAGCGCAGCTGGCAGCCGGTCGTGGGCATCACCTCGAGCCGGCCCGGCTCGCGCTCGGGGCCGAAGCGGGCCAGCCCCGCCGCCGAGGTCCGCAGCGGGCGCAGGTGCGCCTCGCCGAGCCGGTCGCGGTAGCGGCGCTGGACCCCCGGGCAGCGGTCCGCCTCGCGGCAGGTGGCGCACGCCTCGGCGCGCACGAAGTGGGCGCGGAACTCGTCGTGGTAGGCCTGCAGCGCCGCGTCGTCGACCACCACCGAGTCCACGTCGTGGGGCTCGGCGCGGACCCCGTCGAGGCCGGCGAGCACGCACAGCGGGAAGCCGCGCCACAGCAGCTCGCAGCCCCGCAGCCCGGGGTCACCGGCCAGCTCGCGGGCCAGCGCGCGCACCACGGCGTGGTCGAGGACCTCGTCGTAGCGCTCCGAGAGCACGACGTCGAACAGGGTGATGTGGCGGACCCCCTCGGACGCCAGCGCGCGGACCAGCGGCGCCACCCCGTCGTGGTTGGCCGCGCCCACCGCGATCCCGACGCGGACGGCCAGCGGCGCGCCGCCCCGCGCCAGGGCCAGCAGCCGGCGCAGCCCGGCGAGGGTCTCGCGCAGGCTCCCCGGGGTACGGGTCAGCGCGTCGTGGACCTCGTCGCGCAGGTCGTACACCGAGATGCAGGCCTCGCGCAGCCCGGCGTCCACCAGCGCCTCGGCGAGCGCCGGATCGGCCAGCCGCCGGCCGTTGCTGATCAGCGCGACGTGGCGGAACCCCAGCGCGCGGCAGCGGGCCACCAGCGCGGCCGGGTCCGGCAGGGTCGTGACCTCGCCGCCGCTGAGCACCACCCGGTCGCCCTGGGCGCGGATCTGCCGCAGCCGCTCGTCCAGCCCCGCCAGATCGCCGAGCCGCAGGTGGCGCAGCGTCGGGCCTGCGCAGAACACGCAGCGGTTGTTGCACTGCAGCGTGACGGTCAGGTCCCCGCGGCCGCCGCCACGGGCGTCGCCGGCGCGGCTCACGGCGCTCCTCCCGGGCCCGCGGCCAGGTGCCGGGCCACGGCCCGCCCGGTGCGGACGTTGTCGAACAGCACCCGGCGCAGCCGCCCGTCGCGCCACGAGTAGGCCTCGAGCAGCGTCAGGTAGGCGTGGAACCGACCCGCGTAGAGCTCGTCCCAGGGGGGCAGCGCGCCCAGCCACCCGGCGGGCTCGAGCGGGTCGCCGGCGGGGCGCTCCCGCTCCAGCGCCCACTCGGTCATCAGGTGCAGCGAGCCGTCGGTGTCCACCATCCACTCGGCGTTGAGCACCGCCGGCTCGACCTTGCTCGAGAGGTTGCCCAGCGCCAGCGATCCGTCGGCCAGCGCCGCAGCGTGGTCGCCGCGGATCCCGTCCAGCGCCGCGAGGAACGCCGCGAGGGCGTCGTCGCCCCACTGCCGCCCCACGGCGTAGTTGACGTCGAGGCTGCGGACCCCCACCGCCAGCGCGTGCTCGAAGCTGTCCCGCAGGGTCCCCACCGTGCCGGGTGTGGCGACCATCACGACGGTGTGGGGCAGCCCGGCGGCGGCGGCGGTCTCGATCGCGCGGCGGGTCAGGCGATAGGGATCGTCGGCCGGGTCGACGGGGATCTTGCAGCGGTTGTGGGTCGCCTCGTCGCCGTCCAGCGACAGCTCGACGGAGAACCCCAGCGCGGCCAGCTCGCGGGCCAGCGCGGGGGTCAGCGCGAAGCCGTTGGTCACCAGGTAGAACGAGGCCCGCTTGCCCCGCGCCTCGGCGCCGGATCGGAACCGCTCGGCGACGCGCAGCACCTCGGCGGCGCGCAGCAGCGGCTCGCCCCCCGAGAAGTCCAGGCGCAGCTCGGGGCCGGCGCCGCCGAGCAGCAGGTCGGCGGCGGCGTCGAGCACCGCGCGGGGGGCGTCGGCGTCGCCCTTGACCACCGGGCAGTACGAGCAGCGCAGCTGGCAGCGGCGGGTGACCATGATCTGGAGGTTGTGGCGGCGATTGCGCAGCGCGCCGGGCCGCTCGGGCAGGCCGTCGAGGACCCGCGCCGGGTAGTCGCGCCAGCGTCGCGCCAGCGCCCGGACGCCGGCCGGGTCGGCGGCGGGATCGCCGGCGGGATCGGTGCGCAGGGCCGCGGCCTCGCCGGCGAACAGCGCCAGCACCAGGGCGCCGTCGAGGGCGTCGACGACGCTCGCGCCGCGGCGCACCAGCGTCGCGGCGTGGCGCGCCATCCGGGCGCCGAGGGTGCCGTCGTCGGGCGGCGCCGGCGGCGGCGGGGCGAGGTCGTCCCCGCAGGCCGCCCCCCGCGCGGCGGCGCACAGCCCCGCGAGCACCTCGTCGGGGTCGGCCCCCGGACGCAGCGCCCGCGCAAGGCCCCCGGAGGTCGCGTCGGCGGGATCGCGGATCACACCGGAGGTATAGCACCCGATTGGCTACACTGGCCCGGTGATGCGTCGTCGCCTCCACGTCAAGGTCAGCCGGCAGTGCAACAACCGCTGCCTGTTCTGCCTCGACGACGCCGGCCGGCGGACCGACGTGGACGCCGCCGAGGTGGAGCGGCTGCTGGCCGCCCACCGCGCGCTGGGCGAGGTGCTGTTCACCTGCGGCGAGCCGACCCTGCACCCCGAGCTGCCGGCGTTCGTCGCCCGCGCCCGCGACCACGGCTACCGCTCGATCGGCCTGGTGACCAACGGCCGCCGGCTGTCGTACCCGGCCTACGCCTCCGAGCTGGTGCGCGCCGGGCTGACCGAGGTGACGGTCTCGATCCACGGCCACGAGCCGCGGCTGCACGACCCGCTGACCCGCACCCGCGGGGCCTTCGAGCAGACCCTCGCCGGGCTGCGCAACGCCGTGGCGCTGCGCCAGTCCGGCCTGCAGCGGGTGATCAGCAGCACCGTGCTGGTGCGCCACAACCTGCCCGCGCTGCGTGCGATCCTCGACTTCCTCGACGACCAGCGGGTGGACGTGATCGTGCTCAACGTCGTCGAGCCGTCCGGGACCGCGCTGGAGCACTACGACCGGGTGGCCCCCGGCTACGAGGAGTTCGCCGCAGGGATCGGCGATGCGCTGGAGGGCTTCCCCGGCCGCCCGCGGGTGGCCGTCGAGGGCATGCCGGTGTGCTTCTGCCGGGCGTTCCTCGAGGCCGTCGGGATCCGCGAGGAGATCCACCTCCAGCAGGGCGAGGCGGTGGTGGCGCTGCCCCCCGACCGCGGCCACGTCAAGCCGCCGGTGTGCGACGGCTGCCGCTGGACCGACCGCTGCCCCGGGGTGTTCCGCGCCTACGTCGAGCGGCGCGGCAGCGACGGGCTGGTCCCCGAGCCCCGTTGACGTGCCCCGCGATCCTTGCTCTGGTACGCACATGCAGCACGAACCCCCACCCCCCGGCGAGAAGGGCTCGGCGATCCGCTACCTGCTGTACGCGCTGGTGGTGATCGGCGTGGTCGGCCCGGTGACGCTGATCGTGCTGCTGGCCGTGGCCGGCGCCGGGGTGGCGCGCTTCGCCTCCACCGAGGACGGCCAGCGGGTCTTCGAGGGGATCAAGGAGGGATACGCGCTGGCGGTCGAGGGGACCACCGCGCCGGGGGCCCAGGAGCTGCGCGACGCCGGCTGCCAGGAGGCGATGGTCACCACGGTCTCGCAGCTGACGACGCTGGTCGCGGCGTTCGTCCCCGAGGGCGAGGAGTCCGAGGACCTGGCGGCGATGACCGAGTCCCAGGAGGTCCTGCTGTTCTGCCAGGTCCAGGCGTGGAACAAGACCCCCGACTGCGGCGAGCTGGCGCGGGTCTACGGCGACGCCGTGGAGCCCGCTCCGGCCCAGGTGGTGGTGATGGTCCAGAAGCAGGGCCAGAGCGACCCCGTCTGCAGCGGGTACTACGTCCCCGACGGGACCCGCCTCGGGGCGGTCAGCGGCGAGGACTTCGGCCTCGTCCCGGACGCGCCCGGCGAGTGACCCTCAGCGATAGCTGTACAGCGTGAAGCACCCGCGGCAGCCGGGCATCAGCCCGTGGGTCGCGACGTGGCGGCGCAGCGCGGTGGCCCGCGGCCCGTTCCAGATCGCCGCCAGCGAGTCCTGCTCCACGTGGCCGACGGCGTGGCCGGGGCAGATCCAGACCTCGCCGCCGGGGGTGATCGTCAGGTCGCGGGACTGGCCCGGGCAGCGGTCGCCGAGCCGCGCGGGGGTGTAGCGCGGATCGGCGTAGTAGGCGCGGACCTCGTCGTCGTGCAGCGCCGGCGAGACCACGGTGTCGGGGCGGCGCCGGCGCAGCTCGGACAGCTCGGCGAGCAGCGCGTCGGCGTCGACGCCGGTGGTGGTCCCGACCAGCGCGTCCCAGGTGTCGACCCCCGGGCCGAGCAGGGCCTCCAGCGCGGCGCGCTGGGCTGCGGCGGTGGCGGCGTCGAGCACCATCGCGTGCTGGAACACCAGGCTGTCGAAGCGGACCCCCGCGGCCTCGAGGTGCTCCACGAGCTCCACGAGGTGGCCCACCCCCTCGGGCGTGATCACGGTCAGCAGGCGCAGCCTCGGGCGGCCCCCCGCGCCGCGGAAGCGCAGCACCCGGCGCAGCCCCTCGACGGCGCGGCGCAGGGTCTGCTCGCCGCCGCGGTCGATCGCGGCGAGCACCATCGGCGGGCCGTCCAGCGAGACGTTGAGCTGGTGCAGGGGCGCCAGGTCGCCGTCGGGCACCTCGGCGAGCATCGTCGCGTTGGTCGTCAGCGCGACCCGCAGCCCCGCGGCGTCGAGGTTCCGCGCCAGCGGGGCCCAGGCGGGCCACAGCAGCGGCTCGCCGCCGGAGATCGTGACCGTCCGCGGGCGCAGCCCGCCGGGGGCCTCGGCGAGCCACGCCGCCAGCCGATCGGGATCGAGCCGCTCGGGCACCGGCTCGCCGTCCCGGCACCAGCCGCGCTCGCCCCACATCGGGCACATCCGGCAGCGCAGGTTGCAGCGCCAGGTGCCCATCACGTAGACCTCGCCGATGGCGTCGCCAATGCCGTCGGGGCGGGGGGTCGGGGCGTCGCGCACGGGTCAGTCCAGGGGAGTGGTGTCCAGGCGGGTCAGGACGTCGCGCAGGGCCTCGATCACGTGGCGGCCGCGGTCGCGTTGCCCGGCGTCCTCCATCCCGGCGCGGACGACGAACGCCAGGTTGCGGGTGCGGAACGCGCAGGGGGGGTCGCCGGCGGCGGGCTCGACCGCCAGCTCCAGCCGGGCGCCCGGCTCGCCGGCCAGCAACGTCACCCCGCCGGCGCCGGCCTGCACCTCCACCGGGGTCGTCAGCGCGTCCTGCCGCCGGGCCTCGGTCAGCAGCACCTCGAGGTAGGCCCGCAGCTGCTCGCCGCCGGCGCCGCGCTCCAGGCCACCCCGGAGCCCCGGGGCGAGCCGCCGTACCAGGCCGTCGGGGACCGGGTCCATCGCGCCGAGGTGGCGGGCCAGGGCGACGTCGATGCGCAGCCGCGCCGCCGCGTCTGCCGCGCCGTCCCGGCCGGCCAGCTCCCGCGACAGCCGCTGCAGCGTCGCCCGCGCCGCCGCGAACACCCGCGTGTAGCGGCGGTCGTCGTCGGCGTAGATCCCGTCGTACCGCTCGCCGGGCTCCCCGGCGGCGCCGAAGTGCATCCCCTCGGGGAAGCGCCGCACGACCTCGTAGACCTCGGTGCGCTCGGGGATCTCGGGGGTCACGAACGCGTAGTCCCACTCGGGGCGGCCCGCGTCGCGCAGGGTCCCCAGCGTGGGGATCGCCCGCTCCTCCCCCCGCCGCTGGGCGCTGCGGTACAGCGCGGTGGGGAACAGGCTCATCAGCCACGACGGCTGCAGGACCTTGAACCCCTCGCCGATCAGCCAGCGCAGCTCGGCGATCTTGGTCAGGTTGTCCAGCAGGTCGTCCAGCGAGGTCTGGCGGTTGCACACGATCCAGTAGTGGTCCTGGGGGATCCCGCGGCGCGCCAGCGCCCCGGCCAGGGCCCGGATGCGCGCGTAGTCGTAGGGCTTGCCCAGCCGCTTCAGCTCGCGGTCGGCGAAGTTCTCGGTGCCGAGCTTGAGCCCCCGCATCTCGCGGAACAGCGAGGCCGGGATCGCGTCCAGCAGTGCCTCGTCGACGGTCCGCGTGATCTTGCGGCCGTCGCGCTCGAAGAAGCTGGCGACCGTGCCCTGGACGAACGTGCAGGTGAACCCGCGCGCCGCCATCCCGCGCAGGACCGCGGCGGCCCGCTCCCGGTCGAGGAAGAAGTCGTCGTCCCACAGCTGGACCGCGCGCGCCGCGGGGGGGACCGCCCCGGCGTCGCCGTACAGCGTCACCAGCCGGCGGCCGTAGGCGTCGAGCTGGCGCAGCACCCAGTCCGCGCCGGGGGCCCGCCAGCGGCGCTTGTCGAGCACCGAGCAGAACCGGCAGGCGTAGACGCACCCGCGGGAGGTCGACAGCGAGAGCCCGGCCTCGACGTTGGGCCGCTCGAAGAACGAGAAGTCCAGGTCGAGGCCGTCGAGGTCGGCGACGCACTGGGTCCGGTCGGCGCGGGCCGCCAGGGTCCGCCCCCCGGCCCGGGCGAGCAGCCCGTCGATCGCGCCGAGCCGCCGCAGCGCCCCGTCGTCGAGCCCGTCGTCGACGCCGCGCCCGGCCAGCGCCCGGGCCAGCGCGGGCAGCGCCTCCTCGCCGTCGCCGCGGATCACCACGTCGGCGTCGGGCAGGTGCACGAAGGCGTGCTCGGGGGTCAGCGTCGGCATCACCCCGCCCACCGCGATCCACGCCCGGCTGCGCGCCCGGACGAAGCGGCACAGGTCGCGTACCTGGGCGAACGAGCGCTCCAGCACGGTCAGCGCGACGACGGTCAGGTCGGGGTGGTCGGCCAGCGCACGCTCGAGCTCGGCGGGGTCGTCGAGGAACTCGTCGGGCCGCAGCGCCTGGTCCATCGCCGGCGGGCGATCGCAGACGTCCTGCAGCGGGTGCTTGCCGTCGAGCAGCACCGTGCCCACGCCAGCGGCGTGCAGCGCCGAGATCAGGTAGTGGGTCCCGGGGTTGACGTGGCCGGCGTCGCCGCGGTCGACGTCGCGGCTGAACACGTTCTTGAACAGCAGCACCTTGGCCGCGGAGCCCCGGGCGGCAGGCGTCTCGGGCCCGGTGGGGCGGGGTGCCGGGGCGTCCCCCGCCGCGGCGACCGCGTCCCGGGCCGCGGTGCGCACCTCGGCGAGGTCCCGGCCGGGGTCCAGCCAGGCCGGGTCGAGGTCGGCCTCGAGCCCGTCGTCCGTCCAGCGCACCGCCGCGGCCAGCGGACCGCCGGCGGCGGGGCGATCCGGCCGGACCCGGAGCCGCAGCCGGCCGTCGCCGTCTCCGGTGTGCGCGGCCGCCGCGAGGGCCAGGGCCTTCATCAACCGCAGCGCCGCCCCCCGCGGGACCTCGACGTCCGCGTCGAGCACGACCCGGCATGGGAACCCCAGGGGCTCCCGCGACAGCCACCCGCCGGCGCGGTCCCGCACCGCGCGGGCCAGCGGGACCGGCTCCCGGACGCGGACGAGGACCCCCCCGCCGCTGCCGCCGCCAGGTCCGGTGTCGTGGCTGCTCAGGGGTCCGCTCAGCCGGCGTTCCCGATCAGCACGTTGGCGATCAGCTGGATGCCGTCGGCGGTGAACGCGTCGCCGGTGCCGTCGTACCCCAGCAGCCAGACGTCGGCGAAGGAGGTGTCGTGGGTCAGCAGCGCGGTCGTGCCGTCGGCGGGGTGGTAGCCGAGGGCCTCGCCCGGGGTGGTCGGCACGCCGAACACGGGGCCGGCGGTGCTGGTGATCGTGGCCACGTCCTTGGTGAACGTCAGGCCGTCGAAGAACGCGTGCGTCGTGACGATCACCGACAGCCCGTCGGTGGCGGTGGTCACCGGGGACGCGAAGTCCAGGCCGACGCCCATCGCCTGCATCGCCCGGGCCCCGCCGGTGCCCATCGCGACCACCGGGAGGCCCCACGTCGTCAGGTAGGTCGCGTCGCCGCCCCACGCGCCGCCGGTGTCGCTGCGGAACTCGATCAGCACGACGTGGTAGTCGTCGGCGGCCTTGGCCACCGCGTCCATCTCGGCCGCGACCTCGATGTCGACGATCGCCTTGATCTCGACGTCCCCGCCGGTCTCGTTGCCCAGCCGGGTGCCGAGCACCTCGTGGTCGAAGGCGTCGGAGCCCTTGATCAGGTACAGCACCTGGACCTCGTCGCTTTCGCCGTCGCAGTCGTCGTCGGTGGCGTTGCCCAGCACCTCGGGGGCGTCGGGGCTGACGAGGTGGGTGGTGTCGTCGCAGTCCCCCTGGCAGACCGTGACCCCGTCGCCGTCACCGTCGGGCGGGTCGTCGAGGGTCTTGGGGTCGCAGTCGTTGTCGTCCCCGTCGCACGGGATCTCGGTGGAGTCGGGGTTGATCTCCGGGTCGGAGTCGTCGCAGTCCCCGTCCTCCACCGTCCAGCCGTCGCCGTCCTCGTCGGTCCCCCCGGTGTCGTCGTCGCCGGTGTCGTCGTCGCCGGTGTCGTCGTCGCCGTCGTCGTCGTCGCCGTCGTTGACGCACTCGCCGCTCTCGGTGGGGGTCCAGCCGTCGGGGCAGGACGGCCCGCAGCCCAGGTTCCAGGCCAGCAGGCCGGGGGCCAGCATCAGGGCGATCCACGCAGGTCGCAGCACGGTTTCCTCCCTCGCTCGATCGAGCGGCACTAAGGATAACACCGATGACGCGCGCGTACCCCGGGGCGTGCGCTGCCCGCGCCCGGGCAACCCTGGTACGATGGTCGGACGATGCCCGAGTCCGCCACCGCCGCCACCATCGTCGCGGGCGCATCGGCCGAAAGGGGGCGCTGGTAAAATCGCGCCGGGTTTGACGTA